>JANYLE010000041.1 GCA_025363795.1 Mariniphaga sp.
GGAAAACAATATTAAACGGGCAGGTGAATGGATCAGGGCGATTGAAATATCTGATGAATATGGTATTGCTTCTGATCAGGTTCAAACGCTTCAGATTCGCTCGGTATTGGCCAGCGCAAAACAGTCAAATGATCTGTCAAATGAAAAAACAGACAAGCAGGTAACCAGTTTGGTTTTAAATTTTATCAAAGAACTGCAGCAAGGCAACATCAAATTCGATTATGATGGAATAAGCGTCTCGCATGATTCTATTTACATCAGCCAGTTGATGAATTCAATGTCAAAAGACCCGGTTTCGAAAATTATCGAAACGATGGACTGCAAAGATGCCGATTACATGGTTTTGAAAAAATACTTACACGATTCGATACCGACGAAGGCGACATTAAAATATAAAACAGTGGTACTCGCCATGAATTACCGAAGGTATTTCAATGTCAATCACCATTCGGAATACATTTTAGTAAATATTCCGACAACGGAAGCAGCCTATTACCTGAATGGTTTGCCTGTAATAAAAATGAAATCGGTGGTAGGGATGAAAACAAACCAGACACCAACGATTGCATCCTATGTTACAAGTATTGTTACTTTCCCAAGTTGGAATGTACCTCACGAAATTGCAGTCACTGAAATCCTTCCCAAAGTTCAAAAGAACAGGAATTACCTGAAACAGAAAGATTTTGAGGTAGTCAATGCAAAAGGAAAAGCATTGGATGAATCAAAGCTGAAATGGGGTAAATATACCGAACGAAACTTCCCCTATTTCTTTCGACAAGCAACCGGAAAAGGGAATGCACTTGGGGTATTAAAATTCAATTTGCAGGATCCGTTCAGTATCTATTTGCACTCAACAAATATGCCAAGCGGATTCTCAAAAAAATTCAGGTATCTGAGTCATGGATGCGTCCGGTTAGAAAAACCATTCGAACTGGCAGATGCAATATTGAAGGTAAAACTGGACAGGGATGAGTTTAATGACGCAAAGAAAGATACAGAATCGAAAACAATGATGCTACCCGCGAAAATACCGACCTTTTTGATCTACATGCCGGTAACAGTTGTAGGCAACAAAGTGACTTTTCTGAAAGATGTCTATGGGTTAATTAAGTAACGACGACTTGGTAAGATATGCGTTATCAGGATTATAAACAAACAGACACGTTCCTCCTTTTATTGTTTCAATGATCAGCTTATTCAGGTTGGGCGGAAGTGCGGGGCAACCCAAACTCCGGCCCAGTCTTCCGAATCTTTTAATAAAATTCTCGGTAGCGTAATCGGCAGCATGCATAATAATCGCCCGTCTGAGCGCATTGTCATTAAAACCTTTTTCAACGCCGTCGAGCAGCAATGAAAATCCGGTATGCGATCCGATGATAGGATGTTCGGTGATGTAAAAGCCAAGGCTACTTTTTAAAGAGCCTTCCTTGTTCGAAAATGATTTGGCATATTCATCACCAGTGTTCCGGCCATGAGCCACAAAAGTATTAAATAATAGTTTTTTGTTCTTTAAATCAATGACATACAACCGTTTTTTATTACTCGACTGCGAATAATCGGCAATTGTGATAATATTTGGGTTCTGCAACCGGCCGTTGGTATCCAGCTTTTTCATCCCTTTGATAGCAAGGTTGAAAACATCCCTGGATAAACCGGTTTCGGCAAGGTTACCGACAGAGTAAGTATCAAAATTGGCCATTTTTGCGGAGCCAGATTCAGACATACGGGCGTTGTTTACGGCGGGTATGAGAAGGAATAAAACAGAGAATATTATCACTTTCATTCAGTAAAGGTATAATTAAATCTTACATTGAAAGATTTAAAGTCAAAAAAGTAAGACTATTTAGTCTTCAATTAACCTTAAAAAGAATAAAACGTGGTACGTGAACAGATTATGTGTATCTTTAAAAATAGGAATTTAAACAGGTACTTTGAACAATGAAACCGTTACATCTCAAACAGTTTTAAATGTTAAATCTTTAAAAATCAGACCCCATGTATAAGGAAAATTTCATATCAGCCAACGAATTTTGCACCAACCACAATATTGAAGTTTCATTTATCAGTTTGTTGCAGGAAACCGGATTGATCGAAGTAACAACGATTGAAGAAAAGGGGTATATCAACATTAGCCAGCTGAAAGAGCTGGAGAAAATTGTAGGCTTCTATTACGACCTCGATATTAACCTGGGAGGGATCGAAACCATTACCCGTTTATTGCAACGCATGAATGACATGCAGCACGAAATTACCGCACTCAAAAATCGTCTTCGGTTGTATGAAAACAATGAGGAATTCTTCATTTGAAAAGACCTCACTTTTAATCCGGTTTTACTGAGAAAACCCGGATGCGGGATAATTTAATATCCCCGTTAGGGAAAAATCCGTCTCCTTTCCAATTTTCAAGTGCTACTTTTCCCATACGGGGAATAATCTTTCATTCCTACTCTCCTATCCTTCTTCCTACTCTGATTCTTTCATCCCTTCATTCTATAAATGTGTGATTTATACAAATCATTCCACGAATTGTATAAGGTTTTTCGCCCGAAAGATCATCAACTTTGGAGTATTAATTAGAAAGTCAGAACTACATTAATATTCACATTAAAACAGAAAAAATGAAAAAAACGTTTTATCACATTGCTTTGGTATCCATGATTTTAGGAATGTCATTTACATCATGTGTACCAACCCGGAAACTTAAAGCTTCGCAGGACAGAGTTAGCCAACTTCAGCAAGACAGCATATCAGCATTGGGCAAGCTAAAAGATTGCAATGCAAAAGTCAAAGATCTGGATGCGCAAAAGGAATCATTACTCAATGAAAATTCGTTGGTTACCAATGATCTGAATAACCTTTCGTCTCAATCTAAAATGACCATTGCAGACCAGGCAAAAAGATTGAAAAATCTCCAGGATATCATCCAGGCACAAAAGGATGTGATGCTTAAACTGAAGAATTCAATTTCTGATGCATTGCTGAAATACAAGGCGGACGAACTTTCGGTTTACATCAAAGACGGGAATGTGTATGTTTCACTCCAGGAAAAACTGTTATTCAAATCGGGAAGCGATGTTGTTGACCCAAAAGGAAAAGAAGCGCTTAAATCGTTGGTACTTGTTTTAAACAACACAAAAGATATCACCGTATTGATCGAAGGTCACACGGATAATGTGCCAATTAAAACTGCAAAATTCAAGGATAACTGGGATCTTAGCACAGCAAGGGCTACTTCTATTGTCCGGATCATGACAACAGAAAATTCATTTGATGTAAATCGGATATCAGCATCGGGAAGAGGCGAGTTTCACCCTGTTCTTAGCAATGATACCGCCGAAGGACGCGCAGGGAACCGTAGAACTGAAATCATTTTATCACCTGATTTAAAAGAATTGTACAAGCTTTTATACCAGTAAGGTATCAACTATAAAATCATGGATAAAAGAACTTCATTTCATCGCAGGATGACCTGGAGTTCTTTTTTTGATGGTTTCTTTGCGTGAATCAGAGGACATAAGTCACCAACTTATCACTCCAGATACGCGAAGCACTGGAACCCGCAGCGGCAATTCTGAATGTATATTGCCCGCCACTGACCAACCCTGTGATTAGTATTTTGCGTCTCGTCGAGGTTTGTTCCTGCCAGATCCTTTTTTCAGCAAGTGGGGTCTCATTATAAGCGAATTCGTAGAATCTGGCTCCCCTAACGGCATCGCAACAGATCACTACTGAACCATTGATAACGCCAGGTTTCACCGAAATCCCCATCTGTTGCGACAATTTATTGCCCAAAACCAGGCATTATTCTACCGAAAACGCCGCTTTCTCCCCTGAAATGGGAAGTTTCCCTCCCTTTTTACAATAAAATTCTGCTGAACCAGTTCAATTTTGGTGGAAAATAATTTGATAGGGTTGAAAACTAACCTATTTAGGAGCAATGACGATTACTTTTTATGCTTTTTATTTTACTTTTACGGGTATAAATCCGACCAAACCCTTTTTATATGGAAATAAGTAGTTTTCGGCTAAATTGGATTTCCAAAAATTTATTCCTTCTATTATCGGTCGCCCTTCTGGGATTACCTCTATGGGCTTTTTCAGGGCTTAATAAGAAGTCCGATCTGGCAGATTTTAATAATGTGATCAGCCTGCGCGAAAAAACTTACCTCCATATTGACAAAACCACCTATAATGCCGGTGAGGACCTATGGTTCAAAGCCTATCTGGTGGATGCAAGTACCCTTCGTCCGGATGCATCAAGCAAAATCGTTTATGTTGACCTCATTGACCCTGACAATAAAATAATTGCTTCAAGAATCATCAAACTAAACGAAGGGTGTGGCGATGGAGATTTCAAATTACCGGCAGATTTAATAAACGGAGAATACATTGTGCGGGCTTATACCCGTTTTATGCAGAATTTTGATAAGGCATGGTTCTTTAGGAAAAAAATCTTTGTCCTTTCGTCAAGATCAAACAGGATTGCCAACCAGGATTCAACGCAAAACAGCGTGGCAAACGGAATTAGTGATCATGCTATGACCATTCCAAAACCTGATGTGCAATTCTTCCCCGAGGGTGGTTACCTGGTTGATGACCTTTTAAACCAGGTTGGGATTAAGGCGGTAGGTGCTGACGGAAAAGGGGTTGATATTTCGGGAATAATTGCAGACAATACAGGTGAACTGGTAAAAGACTTTAAAACTTCAAAATTCGGATTAGGGATGTTCACATTTGTCCCTCGGAACAATATCAAATATAAAGCATTCATTACGGTTAATGGGGTGGAATATCCGTATGACCTCCCGGTTTCGTTACCCAACGGGGCTGTGATGCAGGTTATCGCGCAGAATGATTTTTATACATTTATTATCCGCTCGTCATTACCAAACGGAGTCAATAACTTTAAATTCATTGGCAGACAAAGAAACAGGATCATTGGAAGTTCCGAAATCTTAAGCGGCATAGACGGGGTTAAAATTAAGATTCCTAAAAACTTACTGGAACAAGGGATTGCGCAATTTACCCTTTTTGACAACAATGACGCCCCGCTTTGTGAACGGCTGGTCTTTGTAGAAAAAAAAGATTTTGTTCCGGTTATGAATATCTCAGCATCGAAGAAGGAATATGGTAAAAGAGAGCTCGTTGAATTGGAAATTTCGCCTGATCAAAGGGCAATACCATCAACAACAAATAGCAATATGTCGGTTGCTGTAACTGATCTGTTGGTTGCAGGAAGAGATCGTTACGGTTTGGATATCAAATCGTACCTGTTGCTTAATTCTGATTTAAGGGGTGAGATAGAACAGCCCGGTTATTATTTCAATTCTGATGATCCTCAACGGAAAAGTGTACTTGATCTTTTGATGATGACCCAGGGTTGGCGACAATACATTTTAAATGACACGTTGAACCTGAATTCAATAAAATTTCCTCGCGAAACAGGGATAAGATTCGGGGGAAGTGTAAAGCGTTTTAACGATCAGGGAAAACCTGCCAAAGCTGGTGTATCACTTATTTATGACAACAAAGAAGAGATGGTTTATTACGAAACAGAAACGGACGAACTGGGCCATTTCATGTTTGAAGATTTTAATTTCACGAACAGTACTTCAGTAATCGTACAAGCCAAGAAATTAAAAAAAGGGGGAAAAGAAGATATTTCGATGCCAAATCCCAATTTTTACATCGTTATGGATTCATTGGCTGCCCCAAATCCGGCAATAAACAAAACACCGGCAAATCAATCATCCAATTCAATCGCGAACACCAGATCAGAGGCAGATCCCTCACCAAAAGGTGAACCTGATGACAGGTTTCAGGTTCAGAAAGGGGATATTTTAATCGATGAAGTGATTGTATCAGCAAAGAGGATCGACAGAATAAGGGAAAAACGATCGTTATCATATTATCTTGAACCGTCGAATCACCTTGATTTTGAAGAGATAAAAGGTATTGGGGGTTATAGAAATGCTTTTGAAGCA
>JANYLE010000068.1 GCA_025363795.1 Mariniphaga sp.
CTTTAACGCGTCAATATGTACCCTAACGCTGTCGCCGACATGGATTTTGGATATATATATTTCTTCAACATATGTTTCAGATTCCAAACTGTTTAAATCCGGTAATGTTGCAATGGCAGGATCCCACAGATCTACATAATCTCCGATCTTGGTTTTATGCCCCTGCCAATTTCGCGCATAAATAATCATGCCATCCCCGGGAGCAATGATGCGGGTCGCAATTAAAGCCTGCTGATAATTATCGTTCTTTTCCTTAACTTCAATAAACTTCCTTTCATTCCAGCCGCATTTTATCTTTAATTCATTCTGCCGCATGATATAGCTGCGCCTTTTTGAATCAATAAGTCTGGAAGTACGGTCATAGGCTATTTGTGTTTTTCGCTGATTAGCAGGTGAATCATAAACAGACTGCTCGACATCTATCTTTTTGTACCTCAGATCGAATGTAAGTTGTTCCAATTCATCTCTGTTGGCACTTAGTGTTACGGCGGAATCGAGTTTTGAATCATTAAATGCAGCACTTAACTTTTGAAGACTTTCCGCATTCTGTTGCGCGAGTTGCTTAATTCTTGCCTGGTCCAATAATGCCACATAATCACCCTTTTTAACAACTGTACCTTCAGGCACCAAATCCTTTATTTGTGACTGATAAATATTTAGTGTTCTGTCGCTTAAAATGTCAGGGAAACTGATCAGGACGGCTCTTTCGCTCTGAATTTCTCCTTTACATGAAATTGTGGCTTCGAAATTATCCTTCTTAACCACATAGATATCCGAAGATCCTAATGATCGGGAATAGATCAATCCTGCAACAATCAAAATAGCGGTAAACGAGAGAAGAGTCAATCTATGTTTCTTCCTCATAAAATTTATCAATTTCATTCAGTAGGGATTTTATCAAAATCAATTACAAGATCATTGCGTTTTTCGAAATCAAACAATGTCAATTGCCTAATTGTGAAATAATTCGTCCAGTATTTTCTTAATGAACTGATGAATGCCCGTCTTGCAGTTTCAACATCGTTCCTTGCCAAATTAAGTTTGGTAACATCCAATTTTCCGATTTTGAACCGCCGCATCGTGACATTATACCCCATTTTCGCAATCGTATCCGCTCTTGCCGAATTCATTACCTGTTCTGACTGCAGGTTAAATTCCATCACATTCATCAATACTGACTGTTGAAAATCGATCCTTTCCTGATTGATACTGTTGCGAACCACTTCCCTGTCTGACTTTGACATTAGGACAGCGCCCTTTCTTTTACCCCAATCAAGTATGGGTATTGATAAACTTGCAATAGCCAGATTCTGAAATTGATTGGGATTCTGGTAAGCCTGGCTAAGGACTTGTGATTTTTGGTTTAAACCTGCAGAAGCATTGATATTTACGCTCAATCCATTTTCAGCCTTGGTTTGCGCGACATTGCGGTCAGCCTCAAGAAGCCGCTGTTCCTGCGAAAGAACATCCGGATTGTTTTCCATTGCCTTTTGAATTGCCTCATCAACGTCAATCTGCAATTTGGATGAAATAGTCGATGGAAGAATACATTCAACAATGGTACCTTTCTCCAATGCCAGGAACGAATTCAGATCGGAGCGAGCTCTTACGATGCCCTGATTCGCTTTGGTAACCGCCAGTTTCGCATTCATCTGTGTCAGTTCCATATTCAGCAATTCATCCTGAGTAACCGTTCCAACCTGGTATCTCCCTTTCCCCAACTGATAAAGCGTGTCAGCGTTGGCCAAATTAGTGACTGCAATATTGACTTCAATCTGCGCATCAATCATCTGGAAGAACTTTCCCGTCGCTTTGACGCCGATATCTTCCATTGATTGAATCAAATCCTTTTTTGCCCGCTCAAACTTCAAAGGCTCTATTTTTGCTTTCCAACGTAAGCTATTAAAACCATTTACCGTTTGACTATACCCAACGCTTAACTGATTGGCAGAGTAAAAGGTCGATTTATCACCAATAAAATTCTTGGACATCCCCAAATCAGAACTTACCGAAAAGCGTCCACCGGTTAGTCCTACATTTTGGGACATTTTCAATGAGGCATCGGAAGTGAAATTTTTCTGTTGCCCGTAAGTCCAGGTTTGCGAATCAGGAACATAATCCTGCCGGATGGAATTACTGTAGGAAAACGGATTCGCATCAATACCCAGAAAAGGACGTTTATCTGCCCTGTAATATTTAAATGCCCAATAGCTCGACAAGTACATATTCTTTTGCCTGAAAGCATCAATGGATTGCCTGGATGCAATTCCGATTACATCCTCCAAAGTAAGTCTAACGACTTTCTCCTGCGCTGCAAGTGAAACGCTTAAAACGGATAAAGTAAAAAGGATTAAATAACGGATCATAAGTTTAGTTTTATTGACGTAATGATTCGACGGGGTCTTTTTCAGCAGCTCTCTTTGCAGGAAGATAACCGAATACGATTCCAATAAAGACAGATACACCAAATGAGATAAATATCGAAAACAAAGAGATGATTGTTTTTATATCGAACATGGACTGAATAATCTTGGATAAGGCTATTCCCAGGATAATCCCGATCAGACCGCCCGAAACACTGATCAAAGTTGATTCTGCAAGAAATTGAAATACGATGTCCTTGCGCGAGGCCCCAATCGCCTGACGGGTCCCGATTTCCCGCACGCGTTCAAGTACCGAAGCCAGCATGATGTTCATGATGCCGATTCCACCAACAATCAGCGAAATTCCGGCAATGGCTCCAAGCACGATGTTGAAAATATTTTTTGTCTTTTGCTGTTGCTTCAATAGCAACTCGGGAATACTTACCTCAAAATCCTGCACGTCATTGTGCTTTCGAAAAAGCATCTTCCCGACTATTTTCGCCGTCGATGTTAGGGTTGGTGTTTCAGCAACCTGAACAATGATCTGATCAAGCTGATTTCTGTCTTCTATAGTCGCAACTGCCTTTCCTGCATCCGCATCACTGCCAGCCGCTTCGACCTGATCAGCTCTTATTAATGCTTTGTTCCGATATCTTAACAACATCGTTTTCACAGGGATGATGATCTTATTATCCGTTCCGCTGACCGCCATTGTTCCTCCGCCAGACCCCACAAAACTTCGTTTCTCAATTACCCCTATTATCTTCAGCCAGATTTGTCCGCATTTAATAAATTTACCGACCGGATCTTCCTGATTGAAAAAGACATTCTTCACATTATTCCCGATAATACAAACAGGGTATCCATTGATCAGGTGCTGCATATTGAATAAAGTGCCCGATTCAAGCCTGATATCAAACAAACTGAAATAGGTATTCGTAGTCCCTTCCAACTTAATCGGACTACTCTTGTCATTAAGAATCGCAGAATAATTGAATGTAATGACCGGGCAAACATCCTTAACCGTAGGGATGATTTCTTTTATTGATTCTGCATCCAAAAGGGTTAAACCCTTCGAGAATTTAGTTTTACTTGCAGATTGCTGCTGCGTGGGATCGCTTGCTGCAGCACTCTTTTGATCATTCGTAGTGGCCTGGTTGGATGGCAGGATCGGCGTGATAATGATATTATTGACCCCTACCATTTTAATCTGCTCAAGGATCTCCTGTTCGGCACCGTTCCCGATGGCAAGCATTCTAATCACAGCCGCAACACCGAAAATAATCCCCAGTGCAGTCAACAGTGATTTTATCTTATTTGCAAAAATTGCTTCAACAGCAATCAGAACATTGTATGAATATCGTTGGTAATAAGCTTTAGCGTTCATCTGGTCAAATAATTAATCAGTTATTTGGAATTAAGGCTTTTGTTACCAACTGCTGTGCCGCCTGTAACGGATCC
>JANYLE010000088.1 GCA_025363795.1 Mariniphaga sp.
GTTTAACCAAAATTTATTAAAGTATGAAACTAGCATTTAAAATGATGATTGCAACATTCTTAATGTTCGCATTTTGTGCTCCAAAAACCTGGGCACAGTATCCTGGCTCCGGCCAGATTCCCCTGGATCCAACTGTAATTCCCCAAAATGTGGACTATCTACCTCATTTTGCAGGTCTAAGGGTTAATGCCAAGGCTGGTGGCGATTTGATAATCAGAGCTGTAAAGACCCAGCAGGTTGCGGTTTCAACTGGAACCGTTCTTGACAATGGAACAGTAGGAGTTGATCCTGGCGCTGGGCTTGGAAACTATTTTGCTTATAGTATCTCCAAAGACGGCGGCAAAAAATGGATGGGACCGAACTGGCCGGCATTCACAATTGAAGCACAGCGGGGTAGACAACTGAATATTCATTTAAGAAATGAGTTGGATGGATTGACCTATAAAGATGTAAATATCACTGCCGACCAGACCGTAATGATGAGTGGTGTTCCCCTCACTGGCGATCCCAAGTCTGATCCTTACACTGGTCCGATACCAATTGCCATGCATTTGCATGGAGGGGAAGTGCAATCCACCTCCGACGGTGGACCCTACACCTGGTTTACTCCTCGTTATGCAATGAAAGGGAAGGGATTTGATATGGGAGTTGATTCAATACTCCATTATCCTAATACACAGGAACCTGCGACAATATGGTATCATGAACATAGCCAGTTAGGGCTAACCCGGATTAATGTTTATGCCGGAATGGCAGGATTCTATTTCCTTAGAGGTTTGGAGGAAGAAATTGCCAAGTTGCCGGGGTGGTCAGGCGATGACCTGGTTCAGGAAGTCACTCCTGCAGGTAAAGTGGCGGATGCATTGCATCCGGGACCCTATTTACCTGAAATTGAAATTGCGATCCAAGACCGGATGTTCGATACAAAAGGTCAACTGTATTACCCAGTTCAGCCGCCCAATCCAGGTATTCATCCTTTCTGGACTCCCGAATTTTTTGGCGATGTAATTACAGTAAATGGTAAAACTTGGCCTTACCTAAGCGTTGCACCGCGTAAATACCGTTTCCATTTTCTGGATGGTTCAAATGCAAGGTTTTATAATGTCTGGTTACAAAACCTGGCAACGAGCGCTATGGGTCCTGCAATCACACAAATAGGCACTGACGGTGGATTGCTGGAATCGCCTGCAACTTTTGATGCTGGTAAAAAATTACTTATGGGACCAGGTGAAAGATTCGATGTGGTAATTGACTTTTCAAAAGTTCCCCCCGGTACGGTTCTTACCTTGATGAATGATGCGAATGCTCCATATCCTGACGGAGATCCGGTAGAATTCGGTACTACCGACCGCATTATGCAATTTATAGTGAACGGCAAGATGGTCGATAATAAGAAACCCAACATCGTTGGCAAGGACAGAAGTAATGTTCCCAATAATCTCAGGATCATTCCAATGGTTAAGCTGACCGATTTTAGTGGGAAGGTTAATGTTAAACCGGATGTCACCAGGCAATTAACATTATTAGAAGTGAAGGGTGATGGCGGGCCGGAAATGGTGCTGCTTAACAACTCACGTTTTGAACAAATGCCTGAAATGGGAATGTTTGGCGCTGTGACGGAAATGCCGGTCGAAGGAAATACTGAAAAATGGCAGTTGATCAATATGACCATGGATGCGCATCCTATGCATATGCATCTGGTTCAGTTCCAGTTAGTAAGTCGGCAGTACTTTGATGAGACGGCTTATGAAGATGATTATAAAAAATTATTTACTGGGGTAAATGGCGGAATGGCGGGCATGTACATGGGGGCCGAAGGTCCTCCGTTCAAATATGATACGAAGAATTCGGATGGAGCTGTCGGAGGTAACCCTTCAGTCTCACCATATCTTCAGGGACCAGTAATTGCTGCCGAACCTAATGAAAGAGGATGGAAAGATGTAATTAAAGCTTACCCGGGGCAGGTTACTACCTACATGGTAAGATTTGCACCAACGTACTTACCGACGTGGACTCCAAAAATCCTTCTAAAGTTTGGTTTTAATCCCAGTAAAGGTCCAGGTTATGTATGGCATTGCCATATTGTTGAACACGAAGACAACGACATGATGAGACCTATGAATGTCATTGCCTCTCCTTATCGGTTTAAATCTGGTCAACTGGGTGATTCGATAATTTCACCAGTGAAAGGTGTAGCAGAAGGATTTGCCCTTTATCAGAATTCTCCTAATCCATTTAGTACCTCTACGGACATCCGTTTTACATTGGGAAAAGACTGTCATGTTGAGTTGACGCTCTTTAATAGTCTGGGCACTAAAATAAAAACACTGATTAATGCGGATGCACCTGCGGGTGATCACATTGCTACGCTTTATTCAGACAATCTCCCGGCAGGAGTCTATTTCTACCAGTTAAAAACGGCTTCATTCGCTGAAACAAAGAAACTGGTTGTCGTTAAATAGATGGAATAGAAACTGATTTGACATTTTTTAATAGAAGTAAGGCTTTTTGTAATGATTGCGTATCACAGAGCACCAGTTGAAATTGTTTAACTCATGTATTCTGCTGCAATGTGCAATCCTATACAAATTGCCTTATTTTTATTAATCAGTAAGTTTCAATAATTTTAAAAACTAAAAGTTATGGCGATGTTAAAGGTTAATCGGTTAAAATACCTGGGCTTTACCATTGTGGTCACATTTTTTAGTCTTTCAGTAAATGCACAATCCATCAAAGATATTGATGGAAAGGTTTATAAAACGGTTAAAATTGGCCAAAAAACATGGACTGCCGAAAACCTGAGCGTTATTCGTTTCCTTAATGGGGACTCTATATTTGAAGCAAAAACTCCGGAAGAATGGCACCAGGCTGGAATCTCAAAGAAACCTGCCTGGTGCTTTTATGATAACAATGTTGCCAACGGTAAGTTATACGGAAAATTATATAATTGGTATGCAGTAGCTGACCCAAGAGGGCTTGCTCCGAAAGGTTCTCATATTCCTACAAATGCCGATTGGACAGCGCTTACAAAATCCCAGGGAGGTGTTGATATCGCCGGGATTAAAATGAAAAATACCACTGGATGGAATCCTAAAAGTAAAGGAACCAATAAGAGCGGTTTTACCGGACTTCCGGGTGGAACCAGAAATGGGGCTGGAATATTTAGCGGAATTAATGATAAGGGTCAATGGTGGTCCGTATCTGAAACTATCGGGGGGACAAATCAGGCTTATTCAGTGATGCTTAGTTATTACAGTGTTGAGGTGTCTTATGAAACAAAGGATAAGGAGTTTGGCTTTTCCGTTCGTGTAGTAGAGGATTAATGATAAGGTTATATTTGCTAAATTTAATCCTCAAATAAACACGATTGGTTCATCCGACATGAAGTTCAGGTTGATTTTATCAAACAGAAAGGATACTAATTCCAGATTGCCTGCTTAAAATTACCATAGAACGTTTAATTCTTGAAGTTTGATTAAGCGAAAAATCTTTAATGCTGATAATTAGATTTTAATTTTAATAAAAACCAATCAAAAATTTAATCTTAAATTGCATCTTTGATCTTTAATACAAAGTAGTGTTTATTTAAACCTTTATTCCTATGAACCGATTTATAAATGCCAGGGTCATACTCATAATATTTTCAGTTTATTTGAGTCTAGCTGCTGTTGGTCAAACACTACCAACGGGTCAGGAAGTGCGTTATAATCCGATTTCAACAGCTGTACCCTTTCTTACCATCACCCCTGATTCAAGACATGGTGCGATGGGAGATGTTGGTGTAGCCACTTCTCCTGATGCCAACTCACAATACTTGAACCCTTCGAAATATGCCTTCACCGAAGAAAAATTCGGTTTTTCAATGTCCTATACTCCATGGTTGCGGGAATTGGTCAATGATATCAATTTGGCTTATCTGGCTGGCTATTATCGAATTGATAACAATCAGGTCATCGGTTCTTCACTACGGTATTTCTCCATGGGCGATATTACACTCACTGGTCAGGATCAAACAAATTTGGGAACTGTTAGTCCAAGTGAGTTTGCGTTCGATGTAAGTTATTCAAGGAAGCTGTCTGACAATTTTTCAGGTGGTGTAACATTGCGCTATATCCGCTCTGATCTTTCAGGTGGTATTGGCGCAGAGACTTATACTGCCGGTAGTGCCTTTTCTACAGATGTATCTTTCTATTATATCAATAAATGGGGAGGAACTGGCGATTCAAAATCGATAGCTGCCGGGATAAATTTCTCAAATATCGGATCGAAAATATCATATGATCAGGGATCGACTAAAGAGTTTTTACCAGCTAATTTGCGCCTGGGATCTACCTTTACTACTGAAATTGATGAATATAATTCGTTTTCTATATCGATGGATTTTAATAAGTTGCTTGTTCCAACCCCCTCAACTCATTATACTGTTGATGCTAATGGTGGTTTGATCGTGCTTCCAGACAATACCTCTAATCAATCGTTGATTAGTTCCATCTTTAGTTCTTTTTCGGATGCTCCAGGTGGTTTTAAAGAGGAACTCCAGGAGTTTACGATTTCAACAGGAGCTGAATATTGGTATAACAAACAGTTTGCCTTAAGAGCAGGTTACTTTAATGAAGCGCAAAACAAAGGCAACCGGAAATTCTTTACCGCCGGAGTCGGGGTGAAAATGAACATTGCCGCAATTGACTTTTCATATGTGATTCCTGTGCAGCGGAATAATCCGCTTGCAAATACGATTAGATTTACCCTCTTGTTCGATATCGATTCTTTTAGCGGTAGAAGGAAGGATCAATAACAGAATAGCCTGAATCAGTTGATATTATTCACCAGCTTTGACTTTTAAATAGGTGGCGGTAATGCTGATTTCGCTAAAATTGTCAGATGTCTATTTAATTTTAATTCACTGCTGGTTTCTTTTTTGCCAAACAGATTGCTGTTATTCGCCACAATTTTCCCGTTCTTATTGATTATTCAGGCTTTTGCCATTTGTCCCTTGCTTTTAGCCTTCCCGATAGCGAGGAACAGAATTTTTATCAGTCCGTAAAGGACAACGAGCGTAAAAATGATAGAGGCGCCGGAAGGTATATCGTAGATGTACGAAAAAGCAAGTCCTGTGACTGAACCAAAAAACCCAAACAGGATTGAATAGAGCATCATAATATCAAACCGTTTGGTGAAAAGATTGGCAATCGCCTGCGGGATGGTCAGCAACGACATGACCAATATAATGCCTACTACCCTGATGTTTAATACAATTGTCAATGCAACAAGGCTGATCAGCAATGCATTGAAAAGTCGCACAGGGGCGTTGTTGGTTAAAGCAAACTCTTCGTCGAACGAAACAAAAATGATCATCCGGTAAAAGATCACAAAGAAGCCAATCACAAAAACAGCTAATAAAAACAGATAAATGAGTTCTCCTTTCG
>JANYLE010000175.1 GCA_025363795.1 Mariniphaga sp.
ACTGAAAGGATTCGGGCGTGTAACACTTCAACCAGGCGAAACCAAAGAGTTAAGTTTCGAATTAGGATCTGAAGCACTTTCGCTCTGGAACAGAGAAATGAAACGCGTGGTTGAACCCGGCGAATTTAATATCATGATTGGAAGTTCTTCAGATGACATCCGGCAACGGGGAACATTAGTTGTTGCAGAAAAATAAAACAACGAGTATAATAATTAAACCGGGGAAAACGATTTTCCCGGATATCAATTTAATAGAAATTAGATAATTATGAATGCAAAATGGTTAGTGTTTATTATTGGACTGCTTGGTCCGGTGCTGTTATTCGCTCAGTCAATGGAGCGGCAGGAAAAATATAATATTGAAAAGGACAGAGTATTATATACAGTCGGCTATTCCCATCTGGATAGCGAATGGCTCTGGGACTATCCGGCTACGATTAACCTGAACATCAAAAATACGATGGAAGAGAACTTCTATCTGCTGGATAAGTATCCTGACTATGTGTTCAACTTTACAGGTTCCAGGCGTTATCAGATGATGAAAGAGTATTATCCCGATTTGTACCCGAAGGTTATTGAGTACGTGAAACAGGGTCGCTGGCATGTATCAGGTTCTTCAGTTGATGAAGGGGAAGTGAATATTTCATCTTCCGAATCACTTGTCAGACAGGTATTGTACGGAAACGACTACTTCAGAAAAGAGTTTGGGACCGAAAGCCTTGATTACATGCTCCCTGACTGTTTCGGATTTTTGGCAAACGTTCCTTCAATTTGGAATCATTGCGGTATTCTTGGATTCTCAACGCAAAAACTAAGCTGGAAATCGGCAGCCGGAATTCCATTCAATGTTGGTGTCTGGAACGGACCTGACGGAAAAGGGATTATTGCTGCATTAAACGCCATGGATTATAATGGTGGTGTAAATCCAAGACTTGATCAGGACAGTACCTGGGATGCCCGCCTTTCAGAAAACAAAGCGAAATATGGCTTTTCATTCGATTACCGTTACTATGGCGTTGGCGATCAGGGTGGTGCACCACATGAACGGGACATTAAAAATGCAGTTGGAAGCGTAAAAACGAAAGATGGCAAATTCAAAGTTATTCTTTCCTCATCTGACCAGATGTACAAAGATGTTACTCCTGAATTGAGAAAGAAATTTCCTACTTATTCGGGCGATCTGTTATTAATTGAACACAGTGCCGGATCGATGACGTCGCAAGTGTTTATGAAACGGATCAACCGCAAGAATGAACTTTTAGCTCAATCCGCCGAGCAATTGGCTACTGCAGCTGATTGGTTAGGCGGAGCAAATTATCCGTTCGAAAAACTAAACAGATCATGGGATCTTGTGCTTGGTAGTCAGTTCCACGATATTCTGCCCGGTACATCGATTCCAAAAGCTTATGAATATGCTTGGAACGATGAATTTATCGCCGGAAATGGTTTTGCAGAAGTACTCACAAATTCGGTTGGCGTAATTTCTTCACAACTCAATACACAAACCAAAGGCCGTTCAGTAATGGTTTACAATCCTGTAGCTGCCGAACGTGAAGATGTGGTCAGCGCTGAACTGGAATACACAAACTTGCCTGAAAATGTGGCAATTTTTGATCAAAATGGGAAAGAAGTTCCTTCACAAGTTGTGAGCAAAGCAGCCAATAAGCTAAAGGTGATTTTTCGTGCCAATATGCCATCCCTGGGTGCTGTCGTTTTTGATGTTCGCGAATCGGGCGTAAAAACTACCGCAAAATCCACGCTTGCAGTAACCGATCGTTCGATGGAAAATGAGTTCTACAAGGTGAAGATTGCCGACAACGGCGATATTCTGAGCATTTTCGATAAAAAAGCAAAAAAAGAAATTCTGGCAAAACCAGCCAGTCTTGAGTTTTTAAAGGAACAGCCCAAAGAATGGCCATCATGGAATATGGACTGGAAGGACCGTCAAAAAGCACCAATCGGACATTTAAATGAAGATGCCCAAATCAGTATTGTCGAGCAGGGACCTATTCGAATTGCGATCGAAGTGAAACGCAAAGGGATGAATTCTGAGATCAGCCAGGTATACAGCCTTGCTGCAGGCGAACCCGGAAAACAACTGCAGGTAACCAACAAGGTTGATTGGCAATCGAAAGAAGTGAGTTTAAAAGCGGCTTTCCCGTTGACAGTAGCAAACGAAAATGCAACTTATAACCTTGGAGTCGGAACCATTGAACGTTCGAATAACAACGAAAAGAAATTTGAAGTTCCGTCGAAACAATGGTTCGACCTGACTGATAAATCAGGAAAATACGGGGTTACAATTTTGGAAGATTGTCGCTACGGATCGGATAAGCCGGATAACAATACACTTCGCCTTACGCTAATGTATACACCTAAAGCTAATTCTTTTGCTTTCCAGGGAACACAGGACTGGGGCATTCACGATTTTAAGTATGGTATTTACGGACACCAGGGTGACTGGAGAAAAGGACAATCGCAACTACAAGCCATGTTCTTCAATCAACCGCTGATGGCTTTCGAAGTCTCCAAACACGATGGCGCAATGGGTAAAAGCATTTCGCTGTTGAAATTCAACTCAACATCTGTTGGACTGATGGCTTTTAAGAAAATGGAACATGGCGACTATTACCTTGTCCGTGTGAATGAACTTACAGGTAAAGATTTACAAACCCAGAGTATTAGTTTTCCGGGTAAAGTCGTTGATGCTTATGAAGTAAACGGTCAGGAACAAAAAATCGGCAGCGCAGAGGTTAAAGACGGAAAACTAAATTTCAGCCTGTCGCATTACACGATCCGCAGTTTTGCCGTCAAATTGCAAGCATCCGCTAAACCAGCCGTTAAACCGGAACAACTGTTTGTGGAATTACCGTATAACGAAGATGCTTTCAGTTTTGACCACAACCATGCCGACGGAACCTTTGATCGCCGTTCGTCGTTTCCTGCAGAAATGGTTCCTGCCGAAATCGAAAGCGAAAGCATTCGTTTCAAAATGGGAAGCACAGATGACGAGCAAAACAACATGGTTAGCTGTAAAAATCAAGCCATTAATATACCGAAAGGCGATTATAACAAGCTGTACATTCTGGCTTCCGCAACAATGGATGCCAAAGACAACCTGTTAATTGACGGTGCATCTTTTCCGCTGAACGTCCAACGAGGAACAGGCTATATCGGCCAGTTCTACAACCGGAACCTTACGCCTGACCAAATCACGGTCACCTCCATCAATAGTCCGTTTGTAAAAAAGGACAACATTGCCTGGTTTGCATCACACCGCCATCTGGCTTACCCAACACAAAATGATGCTTACCAGTATTGCTACATTTATAAATATGAAATCAACATTCCTCAGGGAGCAAAAACGATTAAATTACCTGACAACAGGCGGATAAAAATCTTTGCCATTACAGCGGCCAGGAATTCAAATGACATCAAACCTCTTATCCCGCTTTACGATGATTTCAGCGATAATCGTCAGGCGGTATTGCGAGAAAAGAAATAGCTGAAGAATTTTTAAAGCACTGGCAATTTCATCGCCATTGATTTCAATCCTATGGTTCACTGCAAATAGCGTGAACCATAGGATATTGATTATCCAGCAATATCTTAGTTTGACATTTTTTAATCCCGGTTTTTAGGGGAATTTTAAAAAACATTGGTGTATTTTTAGACCAAATAATAAATAACTATGAATAAAAACCATTTTAGGGCCAATTGCAATCCCAAAGTCCCGTTTTACCTATTATTGATTCTGAATGTATTTCTGTTCGCTTCGTGTAACGAAACACAGAAAACTCCAGTAATCATAACAAAAAACCTGCGTGCTCCGGCCTATCCGCTCGTTACAATCGATCCTTATATGAGTGCCTGGTCAGAAACCGATAACTTATACGACGATGCAGTTCGTCATTGGACTCGCAAACGGCAGGGACTGATTGGTGCATTGCGTGTTGACGGCCAGGTTTATCGTTTTATGGGAAAAGAAGAATTGCCCCGCAAAACCATTCTTCCAATGGCTAACCAGGGCGCCTGGAATTGTAATTATCAGCTTGTCAAACCCGCAAATGGCTGGGAAAAACCTGACTTCAATGCCTCAAAATGGACAGCAGGAAAAGGTGCTTTTGGTACTGCCGGAATACCCGATTTGGCTACACCATGGGAAACTCAGGATATCTGGGTTCGCCGTGAATTTACAATCGATTCAACTTTAACAGAAGCTCCGGCTTACCTTATTTATTCTCATGACGATGATTTCGAGCTTTACCTGAATGGTCAAAAGCTCGTTGACACGGGCTATTCAGCGAAAAGCAGTGTGGTACTTCCATTGGATAATGAGATGCGCAAGCTACTTGTCAAAGGCGGGAAAAATGTAATTGCCGCTCATTGCTTCAATAAATCAGGTGGCGGAGTTGTCGACTTTGGCATCTTTCAGGATACCGATCAGACTGCCGTATTTGCTCAGGCTGCCGTTCAAAAATCGGTCGGACTATCGGCCACTCAAACACACTATGTATTTACATGCGGTGCAGTCGACCTTAACCTGACGTTTGTCTCACCACTTTTACCCAAAAACCTGGATGTGCTTTCACGCCCCGTGAATTACATCAGTTACGAAGTTAAGGCTACAGACGGAAAAAATCACGATGTTCAGATCTACTTTGAAGCAACACCCGAATGGGCTGTTGATCAGCTTTCGCAGGAAGTTTCAATTGAAAAAGGGAAAACTGAAGGGCTGACCTATTTCAAAGCTGGAACAACAGAACAACCAATCCTGGCCAAACAGGGCGATGACCGTCGTATCGACTGGGGATATTTTTACCTGTGTGGCAAAGACGCTCCCGAAATGAGTTACGCACAGGGAGGTTATAATGCAATCAAAAAAGAGTTTGCCACCAACGGCGTTCTCGAACTGTCGGGCGAATCAAAAACAACAGCAAAGATGACTGAAAGCATGCCTGTTATGGCATGCGCCCAAAAATTTGGCCAGGTTTCGGCAAGCGGTTCCGCCGGAAAGATCATGATCGGATACGACGATTTATATGCCATTCAATACTTTGGCGAAAACAGGATGGCATGGTGGAAAAAAGATGGCAAAGTAACCATGGACGATGCCTTGAAAGCCGCTTCCGCGGGATATGAGATGTTGCTCGATAGTTGTACAACATTCGACAATCAACTATGGGCCGATGCGGCAAAAGCAGGTGGCGAAAACTACGCTGAATTATGCGTTCTGGCATTCCGTCAGTCAATTGCAGCACATAAATTAATCAAAGACAAAGAGGGAAATACAATTTTCCTTTCGAAAGAAAACTTCAGCAACGGTTCTATCGGAACGGTGGATGTAACTTATCCGTCTGCTCCCTTGTTCCTGATCTACAACCCCGATTTATTAAAAGGGATGCTCACCCCGATTTTCCATTTCTCAGAAATCGGCAAATGGACTAAACCGTTTGCAGCTCATGATGTTGGAACTTACCCTCTGGCCAATGGCCAAACCTACGGTGGTGACATGCCTGTTGAGGAGAGTGGCAATATGCTGATTCTCACTGCTGCGATCGCGCAGGCTGAAGGCAACGCCGAATATGCAAAGAAACACTGGGATGTCTTAACCATCTGGGCAGACTACCTGCTGCAGTTTGGATTAAATCCTGACAACCAGTTGTGCACCGATGACTTTGCGGGTCATTTTGCACATAACACCAATCTTTCGGTGAAAGCCATTATGGGAATTGCCGGTTACGGAAAGCTTGCCGGGATGTTGGGTAAAACGGATGTTGCTGCAAAGTACACGGCACAGGCCAAAGAGATGGCTACCAAATGGATTGAAATGGCCAACGACGGCGATCATTTCCGCCTGACATTTGATCAGCCCGGAACATGGAGCCAGAAATACAACCTTGTTTGGGACAAATTACTGGGATTAAACATCTTCGATCCGGCTGTCGCCCAAAAGGAAGTTGCTTTTTACCTGACCAAACAAAACAATTTCGGATTACCGCTGGATAACCGTCGTACCTACACCAAATCAGACTGGATCATCTGGACGGCAACTTTGGCTGACGATCAGGCAACTTTTCAAAAGTTTATCGATCCGCTTCACAAAGCATTTAATGAATCAAAAAGCCGTGTCCCAATGACCGACTGGTTCGAAACAACTGATGCTAACCAGGTAGGATTCCAGGCCCGTTCTGTAGTTGGAGGTTATTTCATCAAGATGCTTCAACAAAAGAATAAATAATTACTGCAGTCTAGTAAATAACCGTTTCTATGGTGTGGATCATCCCGCGCCATAGAAACGACAAATAACAAATCATGAGAAACCTTTTATTAATAAGCTTTCTGTTGGTATTTGTCAGTCTGGCAAATGCTCAGGCCTGGAAACCGGCCGGAGATAAAATCAAAACGGCATGGGCAGAAAAAATTGATCCTGCCAATCCGCTCCCCGAATATCCAAGACCTCAGATGGTACGCGACCAATGGCTAAACCTCAACGGACAATGGGATTACGCCATTGTTCTGAAAGGAAATAACGCCCCCGAAAAATTTGACGGGAAGATTCTTGTTCCGTTTGCCGTAGAATCCAGCCTTTCAGGTGTTCAGAAAAGGGTGGGCGACGACAACGAATTATGGTATCACCGCACTTTTACAGTCCCGGCTAACTGGAAAAATAAAAAGATAGTGCTCAACTTTGGGGCGGTCGACTGGAAAGCGGACGTTTGGATAAATGACGTCAAAGTTGGGACACACCAGGGAGGATATACCCCTTTCAACTTTGATATCACACCATTTCTGACGAAAGAGAAGACTCAAAAACTGGTTGTTAAAGTTTGGGATCCAACGGACAATAGCTTTCAGCCACGTGGAAAACAGGTCAACAAACCCAACAGCATCTGGTACACACCTGTTACAGGAATCTGGCAAACGGTTTGGCTCGAACCTGTCGATCAGGCTTATATAACCCACCTGAAAACCATCCCAAATATCGATGGGAACAATGTCTCTGTTCTGGCTGCGACCCAAGGTTTGTCGGCATCGGATATTATTGAAGTGAAAGTACTCGAAAAGGGGAAAGTGATTGGCACAGGAAAAGCCGCTGCCGGACAGGAAGTGCTTGTTTCTGTTCCACAGGCTAAACTTTGGAGTCCTGAATCACCATTTTTGTATGACATGGAAGTTACCATTCTTCGCAACGGTGTTGCCGGGGACAAGTTGAAAAGTTATTTTGGCATGAGAAAGATCTCGACAAAACGAGATGAGAATGGTATTGTCCGGCTTCAACTCAACAACAAAGACTATTTCCAGTTTGGTCCGCTTGACCAGGGCTGGTGGCCCGACGGACTTTATACAGCTCCGACCGACGAAGCTTTGCTGTTCGATATCAAGAAGACAAAAGACTTTGGCTTTAACATGATCCGCAAACATGTGAAAGTGGAGCCTGCACGCTGGTATTCCCATTGCGACCACGAAGGAATCCTTGTCTGGCAGGATATGCCGAGTGGTGATGCTTCGCCACAATGGCAACAGCGCAACTATTTTAACGGAATTGAATTAAAACGAAGTGCACAATCAGAAGCAAACTACCGCCAGGAATGGAAAGAGATCATTGACTTTGGGATTTCTAATCCCTGCGTAGTAACCTGGGTTCCGTTCAATGAAGCGTGGGGTCAGTTCAAGGTTCCTGAAATAGTAGAGTGGACAAAGAATTACGATCCATCGAGATTGGTGAATCCGGCAAGTGGCGGAAATCATTACGATGTTGGCGATATGATCGATATGCACAACTACCCTGAACCCGCAATGGGACTTTTCGATTCGAAACGGAGCAATGTACTGGGCGAATTT
>JANYLE010000215.1 GCA_025363795.1 Mariniphaga sp.
TAGGTTATTTGTACCAACACCGGATGTCAGTGCAAGCAATGGATTTCCTCCATTATCCGTTAAATTTTTAAAAGTACCACATTCTCCGCCGCCGCCCGTGCAGGCATAAAATTGTAGTGAGCCGAAAAAGATGCGTTGCTGATTGCTGCAGTTCTTGCCTGTTAGACCACCCGTGACTACATACATTGATCCATTAGCGGGTAACCGCAGATTTGATTTATTCCAAAAATAGATATTAGCTTCGGGAGCCAAATTTGGCGTTACAATAACTAACTGTGTATTAATGTTAAAGTCTGTTGCATTAGACGAAGTTCCCATCAAATATAAAGTTCCGCTAACTGTTAGCGTCCCCATTGGCAATGTCGTAATTCCTATGTTGGATATTGTGACAGTATGACCAACCTGAAGATTAATGGCTCCCGTACCTGTAAACTGTCCTGGCCATCCTTCTGTCGTAGGGGTAGCCCAGGTTGTTCCATTATAGCGTTCCCAGGTTGACAATGCATCCCAGTTGCCGCTACCAGCCGACCTGTAATCGCCTGCCACCTGTGCAAAGGAGGTTGTGATACCCAGAATGAATAGCACGATCGGAAGAACCAGTTGGATTAGACGTCTCATAATCCTACTGTTTTAACAACCGATTCCTCGGGTTGAAATTTGTGCCAAATTGTAACAGCCTGTTGCATGAATAACTGTAACTAAGGTTATTGAGCGAATATAGATTGGGGGTAAATTATTTGACTGGCAGTAAGATGTGTTTCATCTGATGAGTGTAAAATTATACACCGTTTTGACTCCTTGGATAATCTGTAAGAATGATCACCAACGAAGCACTGAGAAGCTGGGAATATGGCAATGATAATATACAAGTTAAAAAAGTATCTGATTAACGAAATTATATTTCACATCTGGCCAGAATTATCTTGGAAGCAAGCTGATTCTGGATTTTGAGGTTTTAAAAGTACATAAAAAATAATTTAAATTGTATCCTTTAAAACAAATAAACTTATTTATTAATCATTTTTTTGCTGCTCTATTTGCCTCTTTATCAGCGCTCACAAGGGAGTTAACGATAACTTAACATAGCACTATCGTTGAAAGAGTAAAAATATTTTACAATTTTCCTTTTTGCCGGGTGTTAGATTTGTTACGCCATTGGCTTGACCTACAGGCGTTAAGTCCTGTTAAAGCACAGATCTGCAGAGCTTTTTTTGACACCACACTCCCGGTGCTTGTTTCGTGTTTTTTTTCTTATCGGCATTGCTTTAAAGCGTCAATTCCAATCGTTTGAGACCTCTGAAAAGCTGCATTTAAAAATTAATCGGCGCACACCGGTTATAATCAGTCGTTTTTTGGGCATTGCAATCTTTTATTTGGATCTTCTGACACCCTTCCGGTATCGCAAATACCTTCCGGAAACATTCAAAAAGTGCGTGTAAATTATTTTTAGTTATCAGCAGTTGCCCGAAAAAAATGCTAAATGATAGGATTTGCAGGTTAGAAGCCGTGTGCAGTAAAACTTTGGCGCAATAATGGATCGTTGGGGTAAAATTTGCAACCAGCTTTTAAATGGATTATGCAATGAGTCGCTGGTTATTTGCAACTTGCAGCTGGCAGGATAGTGCTAACTATCGATTCTAATCCTTTAAAAAATAAAATGATTCCTGATTTTCCTGGTAAGGGGGTCTGCCAGTCGCCAGCCACTAATAGCCAGCAGCATTTATTACAAAAATTCAATTACCCATACCAAACGTCATTGAACCAAGATTTTAACAGGATTAATAAGCGATAAAGACAAACCCTTTGATTGTCCTGTTCGTTGCGCCCACCCTGAGGATATAATAATAGGTTCCCGGTGGGACGAGATCCTGACTGTTTATCATCCCATTTTGGGTGGTGCCGCCCCATTTATTGTCGTAGCTGTCGCTTTTGTAGACCACTGCACCTGTACGCGTGAAAATGGTTAATTGTGATGGGCCATATTTATCAAGCCCTTCGAAATTGAGGAGGTCATTTTTCCCGTCGCCGTTTGGCGAAAATCCTTCAGGCAGCGTTATCGGGCTGTCGTAAATATCGATCGTTACAGTAGCAGATGAACAGTTGGGAACTGCATCGCAAATCTGATAGTCAAACTGGTCGTGCCCGGCATGTTTATCCCGCGGCGTATAGGTGACAGTACCATCCACATTGGATTTGGCTTCTCCAAGCAAAGTCAGTTTGGTTATTTTTACGGGACCTGAGCTATAGTTTTCGGGCAGGTCGTCGTTATTGAGTACGTCAATTTCAGCCACCTGTGCCCACGAAATCCTCGAATAGTCTGCCCGCGCGATGATCTGGTCGAATTTCACAGGGAAACTGTACTGATCAGGGCAATTATAAATGTCGGTGACTTTAAACGTATAAGTACCGGTTCCATATATTCTGGCTAACTGCTGGTTATCGGGGCCAACAATACTGCCGTTTGTGGTATACCAGTTGTAATTAGGTTTGGTTCCTGTCGAAATTGAACCGTCAGCCATCATCGTTCCATCCGCTTCATATTTACCGGACAGGTAGACATCGGCTTTGGGTCGGGAACCAACTTCAATTGCGATAATAGTGAAATCCGTTTTCCCTCTTGCATCCGTCACGAATAGTTGGACGTTGAATTTTGCAGGTAGCGGACCTGTATAGGTTGGGGAGAGTAAGAATTCGGTGCTGATTCCTGTTGAAGATGATAGTTCGCCACCCTGATCCACGAGTGACCATTCGTATTTTGTGATATCTCCGACTGATTTTGAACCATCAAGTTTTACACCGTGACAAGATCCAGTGATTGTTGCTCCGGTGATCACGGCTTTTGTTTCAAAGGGGAGTACTTTGATCATTCCGATGTTGAGATTCATAGCGCACTGTGTTGCATCCCGCGCGGTAACCTTGTAGAAATAGATCCCTGGTTTTAGCCATTTTACCGCCACGCTTGATCCTGTATTGCCTGCTGTGAAACTGGCCGATGTAACGGGACATTTGCCCTGAACCAACGCAAAATCGACCGTAGCGTCATCGTATATTTCCCAGGCATAGGTATGGCCGGCAACTGCCTGGACATTTAATTGTGTAGTGGCACCCTCGTATACGACGGTAAAGGCCATGGCGGGAGCCAAAGCCAGCAGCAATAGTAGCAATGCTACCAAAGCCCGACGTAAACCATACAAAGGGTTGAAGCTCAATTTCTAAAAACTTTAATACATTATTTCTGATTGGCTTTCGCCAATCTTCGGATCGTAATTAATTCCTAATTGGCTTTCGCTGATCTTCGATTCCTAATTCCTAATTTTCTTTGGCTTTCGCCGATCTTCGATTCGTAGTTCCTAATTCACAATTCGTAATTGATTCTCGCCGATCTACGATTCGTAATTAATTCCTAATTTGTAATTCCTAATTTTCTATTGGCTATCGCCTATTTTTCGATGCAGATTTGGAATTCGTAATAGGCTTTCACCGATCTTCGATTCATAATTTGATTCTTGCTTTTCTTTACCCGTTCCTTCTCCGGTCAGTCTCGTAACTGACCGGAAAAAGTTGAATGGTTTATGAAAAAGCAAAAATTAATTTCCTAAAGCTTATAGCTTTTGCGATACTTGTGGTGTACCCGCTGTTACTAAAGGCCTCGAATTAAGCGTTTGTGTAGCGGTGTCATCAAAGCCTGGATTAGCAGCCCCGGCTGTATCTACATCCTGATTTGCAGCCGTGGTTCCGTCTACTGCGTTAATAGATAATGCAATAGGATCATTGGTCGTACCTTCATATCCATTGTTGGATACGGTTACTCTTACATATATAGACACTCCAGAATGAGTATCAGTTTCAGTTGTAGAAACAGTTTGTGCAATCGTGGTATATGGCATATCAGTCAGTTTAATTCCTGTCCCAGCAGCATTGCCATAGGTTCCAATTGTGGTACCCCATTCAATATCCGCTGTTTGAGTTCCTTGTAAACCATTAAGCTTAAAGGTTGGCTTGTATGTGCCTGTAAAATTTGCTGCAACGACTTCATAATATAGAATATTGACTCCGTAATTAATATCAATTACACTAGTTGCTAAATTATAGTTAGAAGAAACTACATTTGCATAGCACTGACTTTCTGGAGTATCGTAAGCCAATAGGGTTGGTACAGCACCGTGAAGCATGTTTTTAATATCGACAGTAAATGCATTCGTAGGCACGATCCGCATTACCTTTATATTATTTGCACAAGTGGGACCAGAATACTCAACTATCATAAACAATTGATGTCCAACAGTATTGGTCGCATCAACACCTACTAAACCAGCTGATGTCCAAGTTACCGTGGACTTTGTCGGTGTTGCAGCAGCAGCTCCAGGTGTTTTATAATTAGTTGCGGTTGTCGCTATGGCAACTCCATCTTTTGGGATTTCTATGCCTGCTACTCTTGCTCCTCCGGCCATAAAGGCCGTAGACTTTGTTGCATACCAGTAAGTAGTTCCAGCTGCTGGACTAATTATTGCAGAATAATCATAAGGTCTACCTGCTACTGGTGCTAATGGATTGCTATAAGTAACACTCATTGGCCGTGGATCTGAACCATAAATGGCTTGTCCAACGGACTTGTCAACATTGGCAAAAATTGCCAATACTAAAATCACGAGAATAAAAATTTGCTTTTTCATAATATTATAGTATAAAATTTGCTTTTGTTATATTTTATTTAATTTCTTCTTTATTGTTGCTTCTGTTGCCTTTACTGGTATTGCGGTTTATATCCGGATGCAGATTCAGACTGCTTCCCGAACTTCGCGAGCATCCAGGCGGACAGTCTCCCTTGTTCTTAATCAAAATGTAGTTTTGAAAGTCCGATTTCGATTTTAAACTGTTTAAAGTTGCGTGCTGGTCGATAGAAGTACCATTAGTGCACTGCCTGTTTTGGCTTTTTACCTTGGTTTCAGGGATAGATTGTGAGTTCATTTTTATGAATTTGTATATGATTTCTTTAATTCTTTATTATAAAATTGACGGCCGTGGTTTGATGGTGATGGTTCGGGTTAGTGGCAGCGATTCGTTACCGGAACAATCCTTAATCCACCAGGTGATTTGGTGAACCACAGAATTGAAAGTTACCCCATCACCCCACAACGGAATATCACTTCCGTATTTTGAGGGTTGTCCTATTCCAGATACAGACGATTGTCCTGTACTAAAATCAATTGTCCATCTGATATTTAAAGGGAATGGCGCGGTTGAAACGCAACAGTTGTCCGTAAATTTGAGGGGATCTAGGTCAAATTGTATATCATCTTTTCTGAAAAGATAAGCGTCTGGATCAGCATTTATTTGCAAGGCGTTAGATACATATGCTGCCGAGATTATATTTTCAACACAGTGCTCATATGGACCTGTTGGTGGAACAAAGGTTGGCAGCTCATTGTCCGACATGCAGGTGAATGGCGCACAAATACTGCTTACAGTACAGTTTGATAAAGAGATAGCACCTACTTTTGTTAACCCTCTTCCTATAAGATTTGAACCTGCTGTTAGATTGATGGCACCGGTACCAATGAAGGTTCCCTGGAAAAGAGAGTTCGCTCCTAAATTGACTGCTCCATCTATTAACCAAAATACATTTTTTTCTGAGGCCGTATTCAGCAGTTTTACTTTAGAAGATGCAGCGGTCGATAAAGCGCCTCCTACCTTGATAATAAATATTGCATCTGGATTTCCTTGAGCATCTAAAATCAATTCTCCAATTAATGATGAAGCAGGTGGGTCTATACAGTAAACACCTGGGGTAAGAATCTGACCGTTTCCCAGGACATTCCCAAGTTTAGGATTACTGCATGGTTTTGCAAACAATGCAGCATATAAATTATCTAAATCTGTAACAGCCTGCAATGTAGTAGCATCAGCAATATGACATTGTCCAATTAATGTTCCCTCTGGGGAACCACTAAATCCGTCTACTGCACCTGCATTTGTCCCAATATCGCCAGTAACGATTGACGCATAATCATTATGAATTGCTCCAACTCCTGCAAATAGCGCAAAACACCAGTTTGTACGTACCGAATGTGTTGCTGTTTTTGGTCCATTACATCCTGTTGCAGTTACCGTAATGGTGCTTGGTCCGCTCCATATTGGAGAATACGTTACTAATCCTAAAGCAGATATGCTATTACCCCCTGCTATAGAGGTAGCATCAAGGCTATATGTTATACTTGTGGAGTTGTTTGCTGCAGCCGTGTATGGAACAGACTCTGCAATCTGGTAACGTGTAGATGTTGCACCAAGTGCGAAAACGGGAGTGCCGACTGCAGGAGTTACAGTTACAGGAATCTCATTTGAAGCGACAGGACTAGCTGTTGAGCATATGGCGTTTGAAGTCATTTCCACAGTAATCTTATCATTATCGGCCAGTGCTGTTGAGGTATAGGTTGCACTTGTTTCTGAAGGAATGACAACTCCACCTTTCTTCCAAATGTAGGTAGGTGTTGTTCCTCCATTGGTTGGTGTTGCTGTAAATGTAACTGAAGTGCCTGCGCAGATTGTTCCGGATGGAACGGCTTCGATACTAACGCTTGCCGGCAGACTTGGAGTAATAATAAAATCAGTAGCCGTGCGACAACCGGGAGAAGTGGAACATTCTGCATAGTAAGTGGTAGTTCCTGCAGTATTTGTATTTGCTAGAACTGAACCGGCAACACCTATTGGATTAAATGGAGAACCTGAACCAATTTTTGTGCCACCGGAGGGTGCAGTATACCAATTCAATGTTGCTGGTGGGACTGTATATGTTACGCTGATCTGAATATAGTCAACTGTTGCTACCCTAGGAATGAAAAAACTTGGATTTCCTGCTGATAAGGATACCCCAAAATTTGCATTATTGATTTCTGAGGCTGTCCACGTTGTTCCCCAAAGATCGGATGTACCACCGTATGCCGCTAAATCCATTATCATTGGCCATCCCATAGAGGATGCTTTGCTATTCCCAGCGATGGTACCGTTTTTTAGTAATTTGAGATCAACATCATAAATGCTTACACCCAAAATATTCAAGGAGCTTAGTCTGTTTATTGAAACTGTGATTCCACTAATTATTGCATCCGCTGGAATTGAAAAGCCGTAATTTGTACCTTGCAGGTTTTCCGTGGTAGAAGTTGTATTTAGATTTGCTGTTGTATAAGGACTGCCTACAGGTAATGTAATATTATTTGGATTTGACCATGCAATGGTACCTGGTCCTCCTACATTTGTGCCTATTCCTGTTTTAGAAACGCTAGTAAATGTCCCACCTGCTGGGCATGTAGATGAAGATGTTAATGAGCCACTGCCCTCCTGACAAATGGTTACTCCGGTAGTTGTTGGCGGTGTACCTGCTGCACAGGTAACGGTACCTGAAGCTGTGGCATTCGTACAAGTGCCGGGACCTGTTGTTGTTATCGTGTAATTGAAAGTTCCGGAAACTGAAGGCGATCCACTGATTGTATAAACACCTGAACTATAATTCCCGGTTACGCCAGCAGGTAAGCCTGTTACTGTAGCGCCGTTTGCACCGCCTCCAACTACATAAGTAATGGGAGTAATAGGAGCACTGACGCAAATTGTTTGGGTATTTGTAACGACTCCCGATGTTAATGTTATGGTTGGGTTTGTGTCAATTGTTGCAAGCACAGCAGTTCTCGGATCAGATATATATCCTGTAATCGAATTTTTAGCTTCTGCGTAATATGTCGTTGTTGTAGAAATGATTGGAGTAGTAAAACTGGTTGCTGTTGCAAGTGAGGCTCCTCCTGTAGATGTGGCAAACCAGCTTATGGCGCTGCCACCGCTGGATGTTGCACCTAAATTAACAGTGCCCGTTCCACAACGTGCAGCTGGAATTACGCTAAATAATGTTGGAGTATATAAGTCATTAAAATCTCCACTTGATCCACCACCACCATTGCATGAAAAAAAATCTGAACCGATAAATACTTGAGTGTTATTAGAACACGCACCAGTAAATCCACCTGTTTTTACATATATAGTTGCACCTGGTGGTAATTTTAGTTCCGATTTATTGGCTAAAATTATTTTAGCAACCGGAATTAAGTTAGGTGTAATTGTTAGATTAGAAGTATTTATGATAAAAATCCAGTCATTGGAGAATGTTAAAGTTCCGTTAATTGTTACTGATCCCACGGGATTTGTTGTTAGACTTCTCGCTATTGTTACATTGTCAAGGGCTTGTATTGTAATTTCTCCCGTACCCGCATTTTGACCTGGCCAGCCTTCCGCCGGCGAAGTAACCCAAATTGATCCGTTATATCGGGCCCATGTTCCTGCTACATCCCAGTTTCCACTACCAACTGACTTGTAATCGCCCGCCACTAGAGCAAAGGAAGTGCTAATACTTAAAGCAAGTACAAGCGAAAATGCAAGCATTAACCGAAAACCTCTTGCAAAGTGTTCAATGTAAGATGATAAATGGGCTAGCGTAAAGCAAAAATTGACAGGTTTAGACGTATTTTTTACGCCGTCAAGTGGTCCGTATGGGCGGTTGCTCTGGAAGGTTCGAAGTAAGAGTTGTATGACAAATATAAATGACAATTTAAAAATGTTTCTGATTAACGAAATGCTGTTTTCAAATTAATCAAAATCATTCATCATAGTCAGGTTTTTCTGAGTTACTTTGAAATTTCGATTTGTTAAATCTACATAAAATATATTTTTAATTGTATTGATAAATCGCAATAAATTAATTTTATTAATTAATTTTAAAACTGTCCTATTGTATTAAACATCAGTATTCACTGGAGGCAACAGCGCTTGTCTTTAAAGAACAAAATGCTCAGATGTAAAATTATAATACTGCCATCCTTCTTCTGGAACGTCATATTTTTTGTTAAAATATAGTTGGATCATACCTGATGGTTATTCAGTATGCGATATGGAGAATAGGTTTGAGTGGTATTGGATATGTTTACATCCCCGGTTTATTATTTCTGAATGTAACCCTTTAATCGCCTATTCTTGAGTATTCATGAGTGAAATGTAAAATAATAATCTGCAGTCAATAAAAATATTACATTTCTTGGTTTACAACCTATTTGCAGGTGCCAGAATTAAAGAGCAGAAGTTTGAGAAAGCAGCTTCAACGATTATTGGCGGTTCTTAAGGCAATGTTTCCCGGTTCACCGACTAAAAAAAAGGTAAAAATCAGTATGTGGTACCCTCAACTCAATATGTTCGGGGTAAAGTACACCATGTGCGACTTCAACATTCGTATGTTTAGCAATCAGTATTCTATGTGCGATCGTTACATGTCTATGTTCGACCTTCCGCTGACTTTGTGTCACGTTCCGCCTATTTTGCTCGACCTTCCCCTGACTTTGTGTCGCGATACGCTGACTTTGTGTCGCGTTCCGTGTATTTTGCGCGACCTTCCGCTGACTTTGTGTCACATTCCGTGTATTTTGCGCGACCTTCCGGTGCTTTTGTGATACTATTCCTGCGTTTTGTTTGACCGTCAGCGCATTGCGTCATCGTTCAGCTGAAAGATGTTGTGTTTGAAATTGTGCCGTCAGGCACAAAACGTCGGTAGAAAACAGGATATGATAAGGATCTGTCGTCCCGTTCGGGACGAAACCCTTCTGCGCTTCACGTTTTCTACCGACCGTTCATCCCTGACGGGATAAAAAAATCAAAGAGAAAACGATTTTTATT
>JANYLE010000228.1 GCA_025363795.1 Mariniphaga sp.
TTTACTTTGCTATTTGGGATTGGAATAATATTGGCAACAAGATGAAACGAGCCATGAGAAATATCTCACACAGAAGTATGATTATGGTTGGCGAGTTCCATCTGGCAATTAATAAACAATTTATAACCAGATGAAACGAGCATGGTATGACAAACACAAAACAGAATGTATAAATTTCTCATGCGAGTTCCACACCGTTGATTCGGAACGAAAGAATGACTACTTTTAATACGAATTGAATATTAATAACTTACAAAAATTTAAACGTGTGAAACGAGCATGGCAGGCCGCCACAAAAGGTAATGTTTAACGCTTTGCGAGTTCCATGAGTAGCGTCAAAGCTATTCAAAGAGATACTTTTTAATTGATAGATATACAATAACTTAAGAGTGGTATAAACGAATGAAAGCCCGTTTCAAAAAATACACCCTGAATTTCAAGCAAGCCTCAGGCACCTCGCGCGGAGTTTACACCAAACGTGAGGTTTGGTTCCTGTTTTTAACCGACGGTGTCAACACGGGCATTGGTGAATGCGCACCGTTGCCAGATCTGAGTGTTGAAAAGCCGGAAAAGATGAGTGCCAAATTGCAGCAGATTTGTGATAACATTTACTATTTCAGTAAGTTTCAAGAAGAGCTGCAAAACTGGCCGTCGATCCGATTTGGACTTGAAACTGCAATACTGGACCTGCAAAACCTGGGAGAACAAATCTTATTTCCATCGGCATTCACACGCGGAGAACAGGGAATCCCGATCAACGGACTCATCTGGATGGGAACACCTGAGTTTATGAAGCAGCAGATCCGCACGAAGCTGGATGCCGGTTTCCGTTGTATCAAAATGAAAATCGGGGCCATCGACTTTGAGACCGAATTTGATCTGTTGAAGGATATCCGCAATGAGTTTTCGGCCGAGAAAATCACGCTTAGGGTAGATGCAAATGGTGCCTATTCGTACCGGACGGCCCTCGAAAACCTGAAACGGTTATCCGATTTGCAGATTCACTCCATCGAACAGCCCATTAAAGCCGGGCGATGGGACGAAATGGCAGCACTTTGCGAACAGTCGCCGGTTCCCATCGGACTCGATGAGGAACTGATCGGTGTTTACGATCCATCAAAAATGCAAAAACTGGTCGAAACCATTCGTCCCGCCTATCTGATACTAAAACCCAGCTTGCACGGCGGGTTGACTGGTTGTGAAAATTGGATTGAACTGGCAAATCAACAAGGGACTGGCTGGTGGATTACCTCAGCGCTCGAATCAAATATCGGACTCAATGCCATTGCGCAATGGACTTTTCAACAAAATATCAAATCGGAACAAGGATTGGGAACCGGTCAGCTTTTCACGAATAATTTTGAATCTCCGCTCCAAATCAAAGGTGATCAACTCTGGTACGAACCTGCCCGTGAATGGCAGCTAAAACCACCCGCCAATGAGAATTAACGGTCAAGACTATTCAGATCATGAATTAAATTTGCTGATTGCAGAAAAACTTTCACTGCCCCAATTGCCCGAATGGGAACGCGAATTGTATACGTTTCTCAAAGAATGGGTTTCTCCTTCAGATTTTATTGAAGCACGGACTTCGGGAAGTACCGGCACGCCACAAACTATCAGGTTACCGAAAACCACGATGCTGCAAAGTGCCCGAAGAACCATTGAATACTTCGGACTTCAGGCCGGAAACCGGATTTTATTAAGCCTCCCTTGCCGTTTTATTGCCGGGAAAATGATGGTGGTACGTGCAATCATCGGCCAAATGAATTTAATCACGGTTGATCCTTCTACGGATTTTGAACTTTTAAGGAACAATACGTTTGATTTCGGTTCAATGGTTTCTAACCAGGTTTTCAAACTGTTGGAAAGCTCTTCGGGAAAGGAAAAACTCGAAAATATTAGTAATTTGCTGATTGGTGGCTCTTCCATTCCTGCAAATCTGGAAGTACAAATCAGCCAATTGAAAAGTCGTGTTGTTTCTACTTACGGAATGACGGAAACGGCCTCACACATTGCCATTCGTGAACTTTCGGGAGAAAATCGGTCGGATATTTACCATTGTCTGCCTGGAATTTCAGTTTCTACAGGAGAAAACGATTGTTTACAAATTCATGTTGCAGAACGGATTGAACCACTCCAAACAAAAGATATTGCAGAACTTCTTTCATCCACAAGTTTCCGGATCCTGGGAAGAGTCGATGATGTGATCATTTCGGGAGGAATAAAGTACTGGCCTGAAAAGATTGAGAAAAAGCTGGAATCAGCCATACCCGAACGATTCGTTATTTCATCAGTACCCGATGAGAAGTTGGGAGAAAAGCTGGTGCTGGTAATTGAAGGTGAACCTGTCGATATTGAAATAATTCAGCAAAAATCGGCAGAACTTCTTCCGCCCTTCGAACGACCGAAAGCAATCTATTTCATGGCTAAATTTCCGGAAACCCAAAACGGAAAATTGAAGCGGAATAAGATAAAAGAAATTATCAAATAGGCTGTTAACTATGAATTACAAACTACCGGCGGCTGAAACCCAACCACCGGTAGCAATCTATTCATTTACCAGCAATCAATCCGAAAAGGAGAAGCGGGCAAATCAGCTTTGTGTTATTGCATCTATTTAAGCTTACAAACTTCACTTCCGGCCAGTAGAAAACATCCCAGGCCGTAATCTTCGAAATTAGGTACGCGATCGTAGGAGGTTGGCTGGCTATCGGAGGGCTGTTTACCGGTACCCTGCACATGTCCAAGAAAACCATTGGAATGAACGGCATCATTCACCATGCCATTCCATGCTTTTGTAATTACAGGCAGGTACTTTTTTTTCTTGAGTATCCCGTTATTTACTCCCCATGCCATACCATAGGCAAACAACGCAGTTCCGCTTAACTCTTTTCCGCCAAAGTTGTTCGCATCGTGCAAACTGGCATTCCAGAAACCATCCTTACGCTGAATTGGAATCAAAGCCTTCATCATTTTTTCAAATGTTTCCTGGTACTCCTTACGGTGAGGTGCATCCTTTGGCATTACTTCCAGCACACGAACCAAGGCAGCGACGACCCATCCATTCCCACGCGACCAGTAACAATCCTGTCCATTAGGTTCTTTGTAGGGCGGAACAAAATCCTTGTCACGCCACCATAAATGATCTTTCGGGTTATAAAGTCCCTTGCCTCCCAATACTGTTTTACTCGTCATATACATCTGATACATCCGCTCGTAATAACGGTTATCATTGTATAATGCACCCAGTTTGGCGTACACAGGCATCGCCATCTGCAAGGCGTCAATCCATGTCCAATCATCAATCTTGTCAGAGGCAAGCATCAAATCAACAGAGGCTTTGAGATCCTTGATCCGCTCCGGTTTTTTATCAATGAGGTATAAATCGATATAGGTCTGACCACAACATTGATTGTCGGCATTGCGGGTTTGAATGCCTCCGTTCAATCCCCACTGGTGCGACTCACCCCATGCAACGGCATAGTCATAATAGGCCTTATCGGGATTAAGCCGGTACAAAGCAATCAATCCTTCGTAGTAAACGGCGCGGGTCCAGATGTGGCTCGGACGGGTTTTATCGTTGACAATCACCTGTCCCGGATCGGGCCACTTATTCATAAAATAGGAATTGGCAACTACCATCTTATCCAGGATTTCCTTTTTGGTGGGAAGTGGCTGACCATTTGCAAAATTGATGGTTAAAGCCAGAATGATTAAGAGTATCGCAATTTTAGTATTCTTCATAAATAGCTGATAATTAATTCTTGTGTAACTTCCTTGGATTCGAAGGAGTTGTATGCTCCTCTCCTTTCCCGGTGATTTCAATTATACGCCTGTACCGAACTGTCGTTGA
>JANYLE010000295.1 GCA_025363795.1 Mariniphaga sp.
ACTGGCCTTAGATTTATTTGAGAAGTCATTTAAAGGTGATCCGTCCGATTTAGCAACCATAGAAATACTGGGAAATATCCTTTCAAAGCAAAAATCCTGGGAAAAATACATTAACCTTTACAGAAAAGCGCTTGAAAACCATCCCAATGAACCATACCTGCTTGGTAAACTTGGTTCATTGCTGATCGGTTGCCCTGATGGAAAACTGCGCAATATTGATGAAGGTATGGAATATGCAGACAGAGCCTTAGTTCATAAAGAAAGCTCAACAGAAATTATAATGTCTGCAGGAAGGAGTCTTGCCCAGGCTTATGCCATGAAAGGGGACAGGCGGACTGCATCAGCTTATCTTAGATCTGTCATCGATCTGGCTCAGAACAATAATGCTTCCCCTGAATATCTGGCTGATCTTGGGAAAAAACTAAAGGAACTCGATCAATAACGTGTACTTCAACACTCAAAAAAAGTCAAGTTACGTGGAAATAACGCTATGCAAAGAGACAACTTCATTGCCAAAAGATTCTAGTTCTTAGAACTACTCCGATTTATATTCAAATGCATATGATTCATCATGTTGAGTAATATCTAATCCAAGCCGCTCAGATTTTGGGGAAACGCGCATTGGAATAATCAGATCTGTCAGACGATAAAGTAAATAGGAACCACCAAAAGTGAAAATTCCAACTACCAACAAGGCGAGTAAATGGAACAAAAAAGTGCGATATTCGCCGTAGAAAAGTCCGACACCCTGAGCAAAAACTCCTGTAAATACCATTCCCGATATTCCTCCCATTCCGTGAGCGGGAAATACATCAAGGGTATCATCAACAGAAGTCATTGAACGGTAATGAATAGCCGTATTGCAGATAATTGATGCAGCTAATCCGATAAAGATACTTGCGCCAACATTTACAAATCCTGCTGCAGGAGTAATCGCGACTAAACCCACCACCAAACCAATAGCGGCTCCCATTGCAGATGGCTTCCTACCCATCGCAGCATCCAACATCAGGTAACCGAGCATCGCAGCTGCCGAAGCTGTATTTGTATTTACCAATGCAGTTACCGCGATGGAATTTGCAGCCAAAGCCGAACCGGCGTTAAAGCCAAACCATCCAAACCATAACATGCCGGCGCCTAACAATACAAATGGAATATTTGCCGGATGAAAGGTTTGTGTATAATCGCGTCGAGGTCCCAAAAACATTGCACCGGCGAGTGCAGCAAACCCAGCAGACATATGTACCACAGTCCCTCCCGCAAAATCAAGCACGCCCCAATTTCTTAAGAAACCATTGGGATGCCATGTCCAGTGTGCCAAGGGGCAGTAGATAAAGATTACAAACAACGACATAAAGAGAATATATGCACTGAAACGCACTCTGCCGGCAAACGAACCAGTGATTAATGCAGGAGTTATAATGGCAAACTTTAACTGAAACATCGCAAACAGCGCAAGCGGAATTGTAGGAGACAACAACGGATTGGTGAAGCCACCTACCCCCTTGAACATGAAAAAAGTGAAGGGATTGCCGATTAGTCCAAATTTTTCAGGACCAATACTGTCACCAAAAGCGAGACTAAATCCAACAAAAACCCAAATAATGCTAACAATTCCCATAGCTATGAAACTCTGCAGCATAGTAGAAAGAATATTTTTGGGTTGAATCATTCCACCATAAAAAAAAGCAAGTCCTGGAGTCATGAGCAACACGAGCGCAGTCGATGTGAGCATCCAGGCGACATCTCCAGGTACAATTTTGGGATCAATATCAGAGGAACTTAGTCCCGAAATATAAACACCAAATAATGAGACCAGTAAACACAGAATAATTACGACAATCCAGCTCTTTTTCATTTATGTTCCGCTTTTAGAGTTACGATACCAGCCAGAATATCCCAAACTATCCTGACAGACATGCATCAGAAAGCTATAAATTGAAATATTTTCGCAAGACACCCCAAATTTATCACCTATTTTCAGTTTAATTGGCATAATAATAGATCAATTTCATCATTATTAACCATTCTTTCATATTTGGATGTATTTTATTTGAAAATTCCCTGTTTTGAATTAATTTCCTTTTCAAATTTATACAGATACTCTCTGTTATTCCATTCTTCTTTAATTCGGTAAAACCACCTATTTCATAACCATCAAGACTTATTATTCCCGTTAACTTACCTGAATCTTCAAAATTCAGGTTGATCAAACAAAGTTTCTATTTATGGCAATTTGATTTGAACTGCTTTTAGCAAATTCAGTTTATCAAAGGCAAATTTTCGTTTCGAATCACTCAGTATCCAGAAGATCACCACGCTTATTAATGCGGCAAAAAAGCACCACACAGAAGTGAGATATTGTCTGAAAAATATTGCGGTAATCAGGCAGGATAAGAACATCAATGCCCCTAACAAGTGCGTTCTTTGAATACTCGAAACAAAAAGAGGGATAATTGTGACAATTAAGTAGATTGCAAAGGCAAACATTGCTAAAGACTTGGGGAAATCAGTTTTATAGAGGATATGATAACCACTAATTTGAGGATAGATATTAAAAGAGAGCAAACAAAAAGCATAATAAAGCGACAGCAATAAGCCAGTAATAGCAAATACCCTAAGAATTCGTTTCTTTTTCTCGTTCTTTTCCATCAATAAAACAGCAAGAGGAATCATCATTGGCCAAAGAAAATCAGCCATTATTAAAAACAGATAAGTCGCAAATTTCTGGGCAATAATTGCATCAGGATTTGGCAGCATCAACCACAAAAAACCTTCGGCAAATTGCTGAATGCCAAAAAATAAGGGAATACTGGCAAATACCAGTTGTGATGGTTTGTGAACTTTTGTAATCGTTGCAATACCTATAATTGAAATGACTATTCCACCTGCAAAACTTGCCTCAGCTGAAAAACACATATGATTTCCCCTTCTATTAGAAATATGATGAACGCTACCAAAGAATAATTCCAACCTGAATTATTCTTTGATAATGATACAACTATTAAATGGTTATTCGTTTTTTTGTTTTTCGGCGAACTTGCCGAATAGCGTGAAAATATATCATTCTGCAAGATTATTAGGGTGGAAGAACCCTACAAATCGGAAAAAACTGCTGTTTTTTGATTACTTTGTCAAAGTATAAAGAAATGAATGCGAAAGAAACCTATATTTGGGTAAAGAAAAACAAAATTAAGATGACACTACGAAATCAACTTGACGAAACTGATCTTCACATTCTGGACATCATCACCAAAAATGCCAGGATTCCGTTTAAAGACGTAGCTACTGATTCCGGAATATCCAGGGCTGCAGTTCACCAACGTGTTAACAGGATGATTGAAATGGGGGTAATTACCGGTTCGGGATATTACATTGATCCGAAGAAAATTGATTATCGGACTTGCACCTATGTTGGAATTTTCCTCGAAAAAGGGGGGTTGTTTCATGAAGTTGCAGAACAACTCAATGCCATCAATGAAATCGTTGAATGTCACTACACAACCGGACAGTATGCTATCTTTATAAAGGTTTATGCCCGCGATAACGAGCACCTCAAAGAGATCCTAAGTGAAAAGATTCAACGGATCCCAGGTGTGTCGAGCACCGAAACATTTATTTCGTTGGAGGAGACGTTTAAGCGCCAGGTTCCGATTTTTTCATAAACGGATTACGAACGCTGTCTGATTGCTTCGAAAACCATGATCCCGGCAGCAACCGAAACATTCAACGACTTAATCTGACCAAACTGTGGAATCTTTGCCCACTCGTCCGAGACCTTGAGTAAATCACCCTGGATTCCCAAATCTTCGGAGCCAAGGATAATCGCTACAGGATCTTTCATATTAACATCAAAGTAAGATTTATCCCCTTTATCTGTTGCCGCAATAATATTCAGTCCGCTATTTTTCAAATACTTAACAACACTCAAAAGACTTTTTGTCCGGCATACCGGAATAAGGTGCAACGCTCCTGCGGATGTTTTTATCGCGTCAGCATTGATTTGCGCCGATCCCTTTTCGGGTATAATAATCGCATTTACTCCTGCGACCTCTGCAGACCTTGTGATTGCACCAAAATTGCGGACATCAGTCACCTCATCCAAAATCAGAATTAATGGAACTTTCCCTTCTTCATATAATCTTGGGATGATCTCCTCTATATTCTGGTAAGCGATAGGTGAGATAAAGGCCAGAACACCCTGATGATTCTTGCGGGTTACGCGGTCAATCTTTTCAACGGGAACCAACTGAAGTGGAATTTGCATCTGGTGAACCAAATCCATCAGTTCATGGTACAACTCGCCATTCAAACCTTTTTTTACCAATATCTTTTCAATCTCTTTGCCCGAAAGGATTGCTTCAATAATGGTATGCATTCCAAAAATATAATCTGTCTTTTCCATTTCTTTTTCTTTTGTATATCTGTAATAAATTTAGGGATCATTACCTGGCAACTAACAATTTGCAACCAGTCTAAGTTATCGTCTTCGTTCCGTCTCAACTACCACGTTCTCTTTTCCATCCACTCCTTAAGTTCGTCATTGAGCGATTCCCAATTCTTCATTTCTTTTTCAACCTGTTTTTTACTTGCACCGTAGGTGTTAAAGAGCGAACCATTATCAATTGTTGACGGATCGGCCAACTTTTTATCCATTACTGCAATTTCCTCTTCGAGTTTCGAAATCTGATATTCGGATTCGCTGATTTGCTTTTCGACGCGGCTGATCATCTTGTTAATCTCTTTGCGCTCTTCAAAACTCACCGTAACAACTTCTTTTACTACCTCTTTTTTTTCTTTTTTCTGAGGTGCAGAGATTTCCAATTCTCGCAGCGATTCCAATTTCCGCTTCCGAAGGAATTCATAAACGCCACCCAGGTGCTGGCGGGTCTTGTGATGCCTGAATTCATAAACGGTATCAACCAGGCCATCAAGGAACTCACGGTCATGCGACACGACAAGTAAAGTTCCGTCAAAATCAATTAAAGCTTGTTTCAGTAAACCTTTGGAATGGATATCCAAATGGTTGGTTGGCTCATCCAGCACCAGAAAATTAACCGGCTCAAGCAGCAATCTAATCATTGCCAATCGTGAGCGTTCACCACCGGAAAGCACCTTCACCTTTTTATCAGCATCCTGTCCCGAAAACATAAATGCACCTAAAATATCCCTGATTTTCGTCCGTATATCACCCACTGCCATCTCATCAATTGTTTCAAAGGCTGTGAGTTCTTCGTTTAATGCCGAAGCCTGATTCTGTGCGAAATATCCTATTTTAACATTGTATCCCAGCTTTTGTTCTCCAGTACAATCCAGGTCCTGCATAATAATCCGGGCCATTGTACTCTTCCCCTCACCGTTCTTGCCAACGAAAGCGATACGGTCTCCCCTCTCAAGCGTAAGATCAACATCATCAAGAACCAGTTTATCACCATAGCTTTTGCTCACCCCTTTTCCTTCGAAAACAATATTTCCCGAGCGGGGCGAAGGTGGAAACTTAATATTCAAAGAGCGGTTATCCTCTTCATCAATCTCGATCCGGTCAACTTTGTCCAATTGCTTAATACGCGATTGAACCTGCACAGATTTGGTAGCTTTATACCTGAACCTCGCAATGAAATCCTCAGTACCCTGAATCATTTTTTGCTGATTTACAAAAGCAGCCATTTGCTGTTCGCGCCGTTCTTTACGCAGCACAAGGTATTTACTGTAATTAACTTTGTAATCGTATATTTTTCCAAGGCTGATCTCTACCGTACGGTTAGTCACATTGTCCAGGAAAGCCCGGTCATGGGAGACGAGCACTACTGCACCCTGGTAATCCTTCAGAAAGCTTTCGAGCCATTCGATTGACTCAATATCAAGGTGGTTGGTCGGTTCATCAAGCAGAAAAACATTGGGTTTCTTCAGCAAAATTTTTGCCAATTCGATCCTCATTCTCCATCCACCCGAAAACTCCGACGTTGCCCGATCGAAATCGGTCCGTTCGAAACCAAGACCAATCAATGTCTGCTCAATATCAACGTGAAAATTGTTGCCACCCATCATGTGGAAACGCTCATTTGACTCGTGCATATCATTAATGATACTTTCATACTCAGCCGATTCGTAATCTTCACGAACCGAAAGCTCAGTATTGAGAAACTCGATATGTTTTTCGAGCTGCTGAATTTCGGCGAATGCTGTAACAGCTTCTTCCATGAGTGTTCTCGAATCAGCCAGCTCCATCTGCTGTGGAAGGTACCCAACTGTAATATCACGCGGAACAACAACGCGCC
>JANYLE010000311.1 GCA_025363795.1 Mariniphaga sp.
TAATTCATTAGACGGAGTTATCGTAGACTGCTGACCTGGTTTTAGCGTTGCCAATTGGTTTGAGTTGTTCCTGACTTTTACAGATCCTTCAACCAAGGTAGTTTCGAAAGTTTCATCTGCATATGCTTTTACATCGAAGGAAGTTCCCATCACTTCAATAGTACCCAAGCTGGTTTTCACCACAAATGGTTTTCCGTCCTTTATCACCTTAAAAAAAGCCTGCCCCGTGAGTTCTACATTCCGGATCGCTGAATATTGTTTGGGAAAGGAGAGTGTCGATCCGGAATTCATCCATACTTCTGATCCGTCGGGGAGTTTAAAACTGGTTCTGGCACCGTAGGGGGTAGTAACCGTTTCAATTATCGAAGTATAGAGTTGCTTCTCTGGTTTGCTGTAAAAAATTGCGGTGGTGGTTATCAACCCAATAATCACAACTGCTGCAATTCTCAGTAAGTTCCGGTATAAAGTAAATCGCCGTGCAACAGATCTCGATTCTTCCAACGCGATGCGGTGGTGAATTTTGTCGAGTAACTGACTGTTTTCCTTGTTTTCAATTGCGGAATTCAACGTTACTTCCCACAGTTTCAAAATCCCGGTTGACACATTGTCCTTGTTTTCATCCGAACATATCGCCTTTATAACCTCGGCGAATTCATCCGGGTTGCAAGTACTGTTTAAATATTTGCTAAATTGTTTTTCCATGTTGTAAGGGTAATACACAAAAGGGTGAGGGATCCCCTGCTCCGAAAGCAGAAAATTTATAAAAAAAGATAAAAATAGAGGAGAGATATAACGCCCATACCTTTCATGGATGTCTTTATGTATTTGATGGCATGTGTGATATGGTCCTCAACTGTTTTTTCAGAGATGTTCAGTTGCCGGGCAATTTCTTTATTGGAAAGCCCTTCGGTTCGGCTTAATACAAAAACCTGTTGCCTTTTTTCGGGCAGGCTTGCCACAATACGGTCGATGCCGGATTTAACCTCATCGAATTCAACCTGATTTGGGGTCTGGTATTCTTCGGCTACAGTGCGAAGGAAAAGCTCATCTTTAAATGTATGATCTCTCAGGTTTGAACGGATTAAATTCAGTACTTCATGCTTCGTGATGGTGAAGATATAAGCATTAAATGTCGCTACGTTGCTTATTTTATTTCTGTTGAGCCAGATCTTTACAAATACCTCCTGGAGAATATCGTCAATATCAGTTTCAATTTTAAGGATTGATTTGGAGAAATGGTACAGCCGCGGATAATAGTAACCAAATAATTCATCCACAGCTGATTTGTCATCTTTTTTCAGTCTATGGATTATATCTTCAATATTATTTGAGGCCAATACCCTGTCTTTTTCCATAATTAGATCAAATACCGGATGACAATCAGATTTTGTTAGTTCCCCAAAAGTAAGTATTTCTATTGTTTATCCAAATTTACAAATTGTCAGATTTGACCAATATCCTATCTTTAAATCAGGTTAAAATTCCACCATGATCCCCAACGTCGGAAGAACAGTTCCTGAGTTGCTTTTAATTGTTTTCAAAAGGTACTTATTCGGGTCGTTCGGATCGGTTACTGGTTTTCCGTTCCCATCCTCAACCCTGACCAGGTAATCCTGTTGATCGGCTTTGAAATTATAGGCGTTCTGAATGTCGAAATAGAGCATTAACGACCAGTTATTGTAGTACCATGATTTATCAACTCTTAAGTCGAGCTGGTGAAATGCCTTCAGCCGATTTTCATTAAATTTGCTGTAATCAATATACCCGGTTCCCTGGGCATCCCAAGCGGTTTTGACTGCTGAACGTTCAACATTCCAAGGTGTGTAAGGCGCTCCGCCAATGTAACGCCATTTAAAACCAAGATCCCAGTTTTTCCTGAATGAACGGGTGCCCGTAATCGTTAGCAAATGGCGGTTATCCCACGAGGATGGAATGTATATCCCTTTTTTATTTGTGAATTCACTTCTTACGAAAGTATAGGTAATTACAGCATTGATTCCTTTGTACTCCTTAATACGGCCCAGGATTTCAAAACCATAAGCGTTCCCTTTACTGACGGGAAGAACTGCTTCGTCACCATAAACCCCATAATCGGCTCCTTTGCTCGCCAGTGATACGGAATCTCTTACAGAGAAAGGATAATCGGAATATCTTTTGTAAAATCCTTCAACGGTAACCTGCGAATTATCGGAGGGGCGAAATTCAATCCCGGCCACCAGGTGGTTAACCTGGATATATTTGATCCCGTTTTCTTTATTGACAAGCATTCCGCTGGCATCCCGGTAACCAAGCGTGGTGTAGGAGGGAAGTTGAGTAAACCGCCCGATATTGAAATTAAGCGAAGTCCCGGGGGTTAACCGATAGCTTGCCGAAAGACGCGGTGTCAATTGTTCTAAAGCATTGGACATTTGGCTTGAATAAGTATTGCCATCAGCCCGTATACCAAGAGAAAGGTCGAGCCGTTTCTCCAGGAAGTTATGGCTTACTTGTCCAAATGCAGCATATTTCGCAAAGTCGAGCGTTGACCTGTAATTAATTGTCACAGGATTACTGCCGATGAAGTTCTTTTTAAAGGTGCGGTTAAAATAGCTCGCATATTGTAAATCGACTCCGTAATTTAGTTTGAAATCGCTTTTTGAACGGTAGTTGTGCTCGTACCTGAATTTGGTTTCCAATTCGTACGAATTATAATCGAGATTCAGAAATTGGGGTTGTTCGATATTATCCTGGTATTTGATCTGCGAATTGTTTAGCTTATTCTGACTTAAAACATAGGTGTCATTTCCATTCGCATTAAAATGCTTTAATACTGCACCTAAAGTGTAGTTCCATTGATCATTATCGGGAAGATAACCAAGGATGTAGCGTTGTTCTTCCGTTTTATTGGCTTTTAAGTTTAATTTGGAATTATCCAAAGCGCCGAGCCCAATCAATGATAATTCGGTTTTGGGATTGATTTTGGTTTTCAGTTTAAACTGGAAATCGTTGTAAGTTGGAAGGAAAGGAAGATCGAGTGCTGTGAACAATAGCTTCAGATACGAACGTCGGACAGAAGCCATAAAGGTGGTTTTCTTTGAAAGCGGCCCTTCTATGGCAACAGCCAGGTCGGAAGCCCCAACGGTGCCTCTGAACTTTAATTTTTCGTTGGCTTCGCGCTGATTGAATTCCAGAACTGAGCTCATGGCATTACCCCGGGATGCAGGAAACGCACCTGAATAAAAATTCACTTCACGGATGAAATCGACATTGATTATTCCAACAGGACCACCCGATGCGCCTTGCGTTGCAAAATGGTTCAGGTTAGGGATCTCAACGCCGTCAATATAGAACCTATTCTCACTGGGGCCACCGCCCCGAACAATAATATCGTTACGGAAAGCAGACGATGAAGCAACGCCAGGATAAGATTGTATCACTTTCGAAATATCGCGGTTGCCTCCAGGGTTCTTCTCAATTTCATCGATTCCAATTGTTCGAAGTGAAACAGGACTCTCATCCCGTTTGGTGAAAAAAGAGGGTTTGACAACAACTTCTTCAATATTGATATTATCCTCCTCGAGGGGGACAAGGATCGTTGCGCCGGTTGCTTTGGTAACTCTGAATGATTCGGAAATATAGGTTTTATAACCTACTGCTGAGACTCTAATCTTGTAAAAACCGGGTTCAACATTCTCAATCGTATAATTTCCATCAGTATCAGTGACGACACCTTTCGTTGTTTCCCAGATTAATACGGAGGCAAAAGGTACAGCTTCATTATTTTTTGAATTAAAAACCCTCCCTTTCACAGCGCCTGAACCATAAACAGTAATTGAACTGAAAAAAAGGATAATTAAAAGCAATTTTATTCGGTTTCCCATTGTATTTTGTTTATTTGCAGAAGTTATCTGAAGGTGGAATGGATGAACGATTCCAGTTCAAACTTACTTCTTATTTAATCTATTATTTTCGTAATTAACAATGGTGATCTGCGAAAAGTTTAAATGCAAACCACGATGATCTAAATGTAGTAATTTTGAACTGGTAAATGAATTGGTTTGTACACCTGTATTAAAAAGGACCTGATTGGCATGGAGCAAATTTTTGAATTATTTGATTACAAAATATTTACGAAAACGGAAGGAGAGGGGGCACCACTCTTATTGCTTCATAGCTACTGGGGGAATCTTACCCTGTTCGATCAATTGGCAAGAGATCTTTCCCAAAACTGGCAGGTAATCCGCATCGATCTCCCGGGACATGGAAATTCAGGAGTCCCTCCGGTAGGTTATACTTTCGGCAAGTTTGCAGTGGTTTTAAATGAACTGCTAATCAGGTTGAACATTTCTAAAAAGGTTTCGATTATTGGTCATTCGATGGGTGGTTATGCAGCCATGGCATTTGCCGCAATATACCCCGAAAGAATCGCATCATTAGTATTGATGCACTCACCTGTCCGGGCTGCCGATATTCAAAGCATTAAACTTCGTGAGCGCGAAGGTCGCTTGTTGTCGAAAGGAAAGAAAGAATTGCTGTTGCAATTAACCATTCCATCCAATTTCGCATCTGAAAATATTGATTCAATGGGAAATGCTTTGACAATGCTCAATCAAAGCAGTGCCTTTGTAACTCCGGAAGGGGCATTAGGTTCAATATTCGCCATTAATCACCGGGTTAATTCGTTACCGATGTTACAATCGGCGCAATATCCTATTTTAATTATTATTGGGAGGCATGACAAAGTTTATGGTCCTGACCTGCAGTTGAATGATGCTACTTTGATTCCAAAAGCAGAGGTGCTGTTGCTCAATCACTCCGGGCATTTGGGGTTTATGGAGGAAGAGCAGCTGGTATATCTGCGACTTAGAATTTTTTTGGAAAGGCAAACTATTTTAAATTAGGTGTTTGAGTTTGGGAATCGTTCGGATGTTGGTTTTATATTGACAAAAAAGTGAGCGTTTTGATGAGTCTGGTTATTGCTCTGTTTTTGGATATTTCCTGATCACCAAATATTTCAACTCCGTTGAATCGGCATTGCTGATTCCATGTTCGCTGTTTTCAGGACAATAAAAGCTGGTATTTGGACCTCCCATGGTCGTTTTGCCATCAAGATAAAATTGGGCTGTGCCTTCGAGAACGAAGAAAATTTCATCTCCCGCGTGTATGTGTGGTGCGTGAGTTGCCTGCTTCGGTCCGACCACACTCATTTTAACAGTAAGGCCATCATCAAGGAAATTCTGAGCAATGAACCAATACTGGTAGCCGACCGAAGTTTTGGTTGATTTCTCCGGATCAAACTTGTTGATACAATTTTCAATAGTATATTTTTTAATTCTTGGTTGAGGTTTTTGTGGTTGTTCCTGGGCCACGGAGAATTTGAAAAGGGTGAAGGCCAGCACCAACGTAAGGATCAATCTTTGCATCATACAAACGAGTGTTATTTAGTAAATTACATAGCAGGAAAGGTGAGATTCTTAATTATTGCGATTGGAGCAATCTCTTTTTTAGCAATATTTTAACCTTCGGTTTACAATATTACAAATGTTTTTCACTTAATTTGGGTTTTATGCTATCAAGCCGTTCGGTCCAGGCATAGTTGTGCCTTCGAATTCAATTTAAAGCTTTTTGAAAGGCGCTCTGATTCAATGGGTCATTCGAAAGTTCAAAAGATTGAAATGGATGCTGATTGTTAGCTATCTATCACAAAAACAGGAATGTAATATTAGCTGGCAACTGCAAAACTATGACTGTGTAGAAAGATTTTAAATTAGAGCCATGATCAGATTCATGTTGTAAAGCAGAAAGGCATGGGCTACTTTTGTGGGAATTTTATAAATGAAGTGTTTCATTCAAATAATTATTAAAATCAAGTACTTATGAGCAATTTCCTGAGTGCCTCGATAGGCCGGAAAGTATTTATGAGCCTCACAGGACTTTTCCTTATCTCATTCTTATTTATTCACCTGACGCTGAATCTCTTTCTTATTTTTGACGATTCAGGCAACTTGTTTAA
>JANYLE010000312.1 GCA_025363795.1 Mariniphaga sp.
CAAAAAGGAAAAAGCAGATTACTTTTGCTACCGCGTTAAAAGAAACGCACATAATTCGGGGTGTAGCTCAGCTTGGTTTAGAGTACTCGTCTGGGGGGCGAGGGGTCGCAAGTTCAAATCCTGTCACCCCGACAAAATGGGGTTCCAAGCCCAAACATAAAGCTCTTAAATCGCTGGATTTAAGAGCTTTATCATTTTTCTCATATCAATTTATATCATCTGAAATCAATCTAAATGTGCCCTAATAGGTGCCCTTTTTTTAGTATTATATTTGGGGCACCTATCTGGCTGTATATATTTATGATTTAGGTATTTACAAAGGTAAAACTTCATAAAATATGATTGATTTTGCAGCCATTTGGACTAGTTTTCTGTGCCCTATTTTTGATTTATGTTCAAAATAGATCATTTAACGCTAAATTGATTGATATGAAAACAGCTAACACATTTGGTATCTCATTCTATTTGAGGAGATACAAAAGAAAAGAAGGTAAAGCACCCATCTATGCAAGAATTACGGTGGATGGCAAAAGAACTGATCTGGCCCTGAAAACAGATATCGAAATTGACAAGTGGAACAACCTCAAAGGGATTGCAAAAGGTAAAAGTGAAGAAATCCGTTCTATAAATGATTATCTGGAAAAAGTAAGGAGCAGGCTGATGGATTGCTATAAGGAGCTTTTGCTTAAAAACAAACTTATAACAGCCGATTTGATTAAGGACATGTTTAGTGGAGTTGAAGCTAAGGAAAATACCCTGATTTCAGTATTCGATTATCACAATGAGATAATGAAATCAATTCTTGAATGGGGAACGCTAAAAAATTACTTCACCACTAAACGTTACATTGAAGAGTTTATTTCAGCTCAATACCATTCGAAAGATTTTTACCTCACGCAACTGAATTACAAATTTCTTACTGAATTTGAACGTTTTATAAGAACATACAAACAAAAAGATCAGAAACGTCCCTGCGGACAAAATACCATCATGAAACATATTGAACGGCTTCGAAAGGTTGTTAACATGGCAATCCGGAACGAGTGGCTCGAACGTGATCCTTTCCAGAAATTTAAACCAGCCTTTACTAAAACGAATCGGCAATTCCTTACTGCGGAAGAATTGTCAACAATTGAGAAAAAAGAGTTTAAAATTGCCCGGATAGAACAAGCCAAAGATATATTTGTATTCAGTTGTTATACCGGTCTGGCTTATATTGATGTTTTTAATCTCAGGCAAAATAATATCGTCCGCGGAATCGACGGTGATTATTGGCTTTATACGAACAGAAAAAAGACGGACGTTTCGGTCCATATTCCACTGCTGTCGGAACCGTTAGCAATAATTGAGAAATATAAAAGCAATCCAAGAGTTCAGGCATCGAATAAACTGATACCCTCCTACTCCAACCAAAAACTAAATTCGTACCTTGGTGAAATTGCTGATTTGTGTGGAATTGAAAAACCTTTAACATCGCATATCGCAAGGCACAAAAATCATTCTTTTCGGCTGAAAACAAGCAAGTTGCAAGAATAAAATTCTTGGCAGATAACGATTTGGAAACGAGCAAATCTCTGTTTTTTACGTCATTTTGCACAAACTACAAAGAACGACTTTTTTCGAAACAAAGATACTTAAATCTTCTGAATTATTATAATTATTCAATCTCTTTTCTTGACATAATACTCTAATTATCAAATATAGGAAAAAGGGACTAGTTGACCAACAACAACCTGACGATCATGGAATACGCGACGTAAAGGGTCATTCATACAATTTGCATGGAAATGATGACAATGGAAACCATGATAGTGGAAATCATAATAATTAATAAACGTACTGTACGTTTTCAATTATGAGTGAGTTGAAATTTTTCCCTTCACTCATAATACAACACTAAGGCGTTTGTTTTCAAATTAGTACAGCGTAAAACGAAATAAAATGTTAATTTTGAAGTCAAAATAGTTGTAATTGAGAAAGAAGTTTTCCATATCGTTCATTGCATTAGCTGTAGTTATGCTATTAGTGTTGGGCACTGTCCCGAATCACCACCACGATGGGGCTGTCTGTATGGTTATGGAACACTGTGAAAAAGATAATTCGGTTAACGATGAACACGCAAACCAGCATCCTGACGAAGGTATGAAGCAGGGCCAATCGTGCGTGGCCGATGGCGATTTTTATGCGTTTCAGACAAATAGTCGGATAAAATGCAGTACGTCATTCTGTGACAATTGTGATAACCGCGCTCATTTTTTCTCCATACTTTATCTGTTTGCTGACTTTCTGACACACCCTGAGGAAAACATGTCCATCAAGTCCGAATACGGGGAATACATAGTATTTTACACATCCGCCGAAGCGAGTCAATTCCACAGCTTGCGCGCCCCGCCCTACATGCTTTTTTAATTTACCTACACATTGTAGTATGTATTATAGTAAATTCTGTGTATTTGAACTTTGCACTGTTCAAACGCATGGACTAGTAATTATCTGAATTCATTATCCAACTTTCAATATCAGAAAGCCGCAATAAATAATAGTAATGTCTTTGAAAAAGAAAGCAATGAGAATAGTTACACTCTGACTATCAGTCTTTTATTCATGCGTCACCTATACTCAAAAGGATGATTTTTTAAGCATGGAAACCGGTGACCGCATTCATCTGGACATACCCCAATTTTCATATATGCAGTTGATTATTCCCGCTGCACTGATGACCTATGGAACCATTGAAGCGACGGTAGCCCCAAATACCGTATACTGAATTACGCCATAGGACACGAAGTAATTGTTCACAAGCAAAAAAAAAATCGAGGTGGACGACATTTCACAATATTACTGTTGCAAGCATATATGCTCTGAACTTGGCAGGAATAAAAGGGGAAAGTAACTTTAAAGACAGAACTATTGTTTTGGGATTATCCGCCCTGTTCACAGCCATATCTGTAAACAGCTTAAAATATACGGTACGGGAAGAATGCCTCGACAGGACCGCCTCTAACTCGTTCCCTTCGGGACATACGGCAGTCGCTTTCATGGGTGCTGAATTTTTGTGGCAGGAATATAAAGACGTGGTATAGCAGGCTATACAATCGCCGTTGGAACGGGCACTTTCGGAGTCCATAACAACAAGCACTGGGTAGGTGACATCGCTTTCGGTTCAGGACTTGGAATGTTATGTACCAAACTGGCCTATTGGATATACCTTCGGTTAATAGCGTATTTTCAATTAACAACAAAAAAGGAAAAAATGTCGCCTTTTATCCCTATTACAACGAGCAACAAGGCGGTTTTTCCTTGTCTATTCAACCTTAGAAAAACAAAAGAATGAAAACATATATCATAAGATTATTCACTCGTGCAGACAAACAGCAACAAAATCTTGGGACAGAAAACCTGCTTTAATAAACTCAATCGAACGCATCTATTTCTTCTTTTATCGTACCTTTGTTATGCGGAAGTGGATGAAGAGCTATTTGTTTGTTATGCATAAAAACATTCCATTCTCTTTTTTTAGTGCTTAAATATCAAAAGTCAAATCGACTTCAATATTAAAAACGGAATGGCATTAAGAAGGCTCAATTCCAAAAAATCTTTGCAAAGAAGATTATGCACATGCACGAACAACAACATTTAGGGCAATTCTTGAATAGCATAAGAATAAATCCAACTTCCAAACAGTTGGATCTTTTTTCTCTTCTTTTTGTGCATAAGCATCTTAAAAAAGATGAGTTCTTTATCCGAGAAGGGAATATCAATTACAATGTCGCCTTTTTGCTTAAAGGCGTAATGCGCTCATACATAGTTGATGACGAAGGCAACGAAACGAATTTAGATTTTTTTCAAGAAAACAGACTGTTTAGTGGTAGCTATTCATTTGGCATCGAAACCATTGTTAATGTGCAATGTTTGGAAGATTGCACGATATTGATGGCCAACGGTTGTGATTTTATCACCATTATCAATAGTTTCAATCCTGTTGCTCGTTTCTATAATTGTATGCTTGATAGCATTTACAAAAAGTCAATGATACGGTTAACTTCTTACATCAAACTGAATGGGAAGGCTCGGTATATCTTGTTTTTGGAAGACCACCCCGGACTTGCCAATAGAATTCCTCTTTTTCATATTGCCAGTCACCTTGGCATTTCAGCTGTTCAACTTAGTCGTATAAGAGCCAAAGTATCCGAATAAAAATTCGAATATTTTCTTATCAAATGTAAAGAAAACATCTATCAATAAGGTGTTCTTTTGCGTTGATTTATTGCTACACCCCTATATGACGAAATACCAATTTATCGGTTAATGAAGTAACTTAGATAAAGCCAGGACTTACAAATATTAGCAAAAGCCGAAAGAATTGGTCGGGGCTTTATTATATCTGGCTTCAGATGCTTCTTCATATACATGGACATATTCTTTATGTGGATGGTGGATTACCTGCAAGCATATAGAAGGCATAGAAGAGTTTTTTCTAAAAATAATTGAAAACTAATTTTTATTGCAGATTATGAAAAGAAAGAAAATGCAAAAAAGTACAAAACTGAATACTATCGAAGAAGCTATCGAGGATATTCGTAGTGGCAAACTTCTAATTGTGGTAGATGATGAGAATCGTGAAAACGAAGGTGATTTTATTTGTGCAGCCGAAACCATTACCCCCGAAATTGTAAATTTCATGACAAAATATGGCAGAGGTTTAGTTTGTGCCCCATTACCTAAATCCCGTTGCGAAGAATTGGAACTTGATCTAATGGTTCAAAATAATACTTCTCTCAACGAAACACCATTTGCCATTCCTGTAGATTTGATTGGCAATAATTGCAGTACAGGTATTTCCGCTTTTGATAGAGCACTAACAATCAATGCCCTTGTGAATAAAAAGTCATTACCGAATGATTTTAGTAGACCGGGACATATTTTCCCATTAAAAGCTCATGAAAAAGGAGTACTTAAACGAGCTGGGCATACCGAAGCAGTAGTAGATCTTACCCGTATGGCAGGTTTAACTCCTGGTGGAGTATTGGTGGAAATTTTAAACGGAGACGGTACTATGGCACGGCTACCTCAATTGATCAAAATGTCACTCAGATTCAATATCAAAATTATATCCATCGAAGATCTGATTAAATATCGATTGAAAAATGAAGCTCCTAAAATGAAGGAAAAAGAATTAAACTCGTGTGTTCATTGAAAGTACATTCAACATTAAGTTACAAAAGAAGTCAATAGTATATTAGTAAACTTTAAAACAAAAACAGTATGTTCTCAGGAATAATAGAAGAAGAAGCCAAGGTGATAAACCTTCGCAAAGAACAAGAAAACTTGTATATAACAATGGCTTGTTCGTTTACAAGTGAATTAAAACCGGGTCATAGCATAGCGCACAATGGCGTATGTTTAACCGTTTTGGAAAATGATGATACAACCTATACCATAGTTGCCGGAAAAGAGACCTTATTGAAATCAAATCTGGGATTGCTTAAAGTTGGGGACGCTATCAACCTGGAAAGAAGCATGAAACTTAACGATCGTCTTGATGGACATTTAGTACAGGGGCATGTCGATCAGATAGCTGTTTGTACCGAGGTTTCCGAGGCTGGAGGTTCTTGGTATTACTCTTTCGTTTATACACCAAACCAAACTGAGTTTACCGTTGAAAAAGGTTCAGTCTGTGTCAACGGAATAAGTTACACGGTGGTAAATTCTAAAGACAATACTTTTCAGGTTGCCGTCTTTCCATATACCTATCAACACACTAACTTCAAAGATATAAAACCCAATTCGGTAGTAAATCTCGAATTCGATATTATAGGCAAGTATGTAGTTCGTCTCTTGGAACAAAGCGAAAGAATATGAAAAAAAAAGTTGTAGTAGGGCTTTCTGGTGGAGTTGATTCCAGCGTTGCAGCCTATCTTCTTAAAAAGCAAGGTTATGATGTTATCGCGCTGTTTATGATTAATTGGCACGATACTACAGGAACCCTATCCGGTGATTGTTCCTGGAACGAAGATGAGGTAATTGCAAAACTGGTAGCCCGTCAACTGGAGATACCTTTTCATGCCATTGATTTTAGTGAACAATATCGTGAACGGGTAGTCGATTATATGTTTTCTGAATACGAAAAAGGACGGACTCCCAATCCTGATGTGCTTTGCAATAGAGAGATAAAGTTCGATTCATTTGTCGAAGCTGCTCGTGAGCTTGGAGCCGATTATGTGGCTACTGGTCATTATTGCCGGAAAGAAGTAATACAAACCAATAATGGAGAACCTATGTACCGGTTATTGGCAGGAACCGACACGAACAAAGACCAGAGCTATTTCCTTTGTCAATTGTCGCAACAGCAATTATCCAATGCTCTTTTCCCTATAGGCCATCTTCTTAAACCGCAGGTTAGACTGATTGCAAAAAGACTCGGCTTAGCAACTGCCTTGCGAAAAGACTCGCAAGGCGTTTGCTTTGTTGGCAAAATAGATCTTCCAGTATTTTTACAACAAAGAATCAAACGGGAAGAGGGTGATGTTATCGAAATTCCGGATAATTTCAAGGGATATGATGCCGATATATCTGAGCAAGACCAACATGATCTGTTGAAAAAGCTTTCTACCCCATATCTATATATCCCTGAAGATGGAAACATTGTAGGCAAACATCAGGGGGCACAGTTTCTTACCATCGGGCAACGCAAAGGAATGAATATTGGGGGCAAGATTCAACCTCTTTTTGTTATCGCTACTGATGTAACGAACAATATTGTTTATGTCGGACAAGGTAGCGACCATCCGGGGTTATTTCATCGGGTATTATTTATTGACAATCATGATATTCACTGGGTTCGTCATGACTTAGAAATGAAAACAAATGAGATACGTCGTCAGTTGGTTAGAATTCGTTATCGTCAACCGTTGCAAGAAGCTTGTTTATATCGTTTCGAAAAGGGATTATATATTCTTTTCGACGTTCCACAACAAAGTATTACTCCCGGTCAATTTGCAGCTTGGTATGACAAGGAAGAATTAATTGGTTCCGGAGTTATTTGTGGAAAACAGCAAACTAAAAACTAAAGTATGACTATTAATGAAAAGCAAGACCAAATCATAGAAGAATTTGGCATATATGACGATTGGATGGACAAGTATGCCTATTTGATTGAATTAGGAAATTCGCTGGCTCCTTTGGACGATAGCGAAAGGATCCCTGAAAACCTGATCAGAGGTTGCCAGAGCCAACTGTGGCTGGATGGCAAACTGAAAGAGGGTAAGGTTGTTTTCAAAGCGGACAGCGATGCTATACTAACAAAAGGTCTCATATTCTTATTTATAACGATATTATCAAATCATACACCAGATGAAATTATGAGTGCTGACTTATATTTCATAGATACGATTGGAATGAAAGGACATCTTTCACCGACTCGTTCCAACGGACTGGTTGCCATGATAAAACAAATACGGTTTTATGCGCTGGCTTTTAAATCGAAATCTGAAAAACAATAAAAGAGGATATTATGAAAGTAATAACAATTTTAGGAAGTCCAAAGAAAAATGGGAAAACAGCACAAGCACTTGATTTGCTTGAAGGAAATCTTATTGCAAAAGGACACGAGGTGGAGCGGATACCTGTTACCGATTATCAAATAAATGGCTGTATTGGGTGTTTCTCTTGTTTTAGAAAAAAGGAAGAACCCGGTTGTATTCAAAAGGACGATGCAATGTTTGTATTTGAACGCATGATGCAATCGGATGTGATTGTCTATGCCTCCCCAATATATTCTTTTGATTTTACTGCTCAGATGAAACCTCTTATAGATAGACATTTATGTCTGACAATCGATTTTGGGCAGCCATTGCAAACATCATTGATCGCCAATAAACGCGTAGCCCTGTTACTGACATGTGGCGGACCAGCTGATGTTGCAGATTTAACCCAAGAAAGTTTTCGCAGATCAATGAAACTATTGCATGGTAGTGTAATTGGAAATTATGTGATTGCATTAGGTTCAAGCCCCGATTTCAATAGCCGGGCTGAAGGAATTACAGATAAGTTGACAGGTGCGATATGTATTTAAACACAGAGCAGAAATATGAATTAGCATTAATGCATAAATAAAGCATATGCCACAAATCTTTAAACCACAGGATTTGATTTTTCAAGAGGATTTCGAAAGGATTGATAAATTTGGGATACAAACCGTGATTCCACGATTGTCAAAGGTTGTAGATTCAAAACATCTGGTTTTTAATTTACGATTACTTACCTCAGGACAATATTCGTTTCCTTATCATTATTAATGTTCGTTGATAATTTAATTTCTGTATTCGGTCGGGGATATTCCTGTATGGCGTTTAAAATAACGGCACAGATATGACTGATCCGGTAAGTTTAATTGATGAGCGATCTCTGACAGTGTAAAATCTGAAGAATACAAAAGTGCTTTTATTTCAAGCATAAGCTGCATGTCAATCACTTGCTTGGGAGATAATCTGGGTGAACATTCGAAAGTTATGAGATAGAGGTAACGAGGTGTAATACAAAGTTGTTCGGCATAAAATGTGATGTTGTGATGCTGCATGCAATGTGTTTGAACCAATGAGCTAAAACGCTGGAATAGCTTTTGTCTCCTTGTGTATTTGCTTGCTACTTGGCTCAAAAAGGGTTGTATATTTTCCAGAACATACAACATATAATTATGCAGAAAATTCCGTTGCAAAATATGTGAACATAGGCTCTTTCTTTCTTCAAATACCAGAGCTGCCATATCCATAAAAACACGAACATTTTTTAAAGTAGAAGAGTCGACCGGATGCTCGTATATAGGCATTTTATTCATAAACATCGCAAAAGAAGGGGTTAGATTCAAAACAATTTCACAATATAATTCTTTTGAGAATGTAAACATACGAGCATTGAAATCTTCGGACGAAGAAAGCAAGAAAAATGTCGTACCTGACAAAAACATGGTCCCTGAATTTTTTACAATGTTGAATTGCTTTATTCCGGTTGAAATAATCGCTTCACCTTTTGTGCATAATAAGATAAACCCACCTTCAATGCGCATTGGGTAACTACAAAACATTTTCAAATTTGATTCTTCATACCAGAAGGTGCTTGTTTGTAACGGATTCTCTTCTTCCATTTATTTCTTCTTTTGAATATAAAAATAGCACTTGTTTTCGTAGTTCTGAATAAATAGTTCCTAAAATGAAATGATTTGTGAAAAATAAGAAAACAAATTAATCATTGTGCACCCATACCTTTGTAGGATCAAAATTTAATAATAAATCAGGATGGAGGCTACAATTAAAGACCTTGTATTAGAAAAATGGAATCATTATTTCCCGGGTACAAATTTACCTATTGGAGTTTTTTATTCCGATGAACTGAATGGGGCTGAATATGTCAAAAAGCCTGCGGATAATCCTAAAGGATATACCTGCATTTTCGCTCAAATGTCGAAACTTCGCAGTGGTCACAGTATCGCTTTCGATATGAATAATTTAGGCTGCTTCGGTTCGATGACAACAATTTTTGGAGGCTCCTATTCGGAGGATCAGGTCGTAAAATTATTGGTTGACATAGAGCATTTTAAAAAAGACCGTGAACAAGTAGCTGCGATGCATGACCTAAATCCAACAGCACAACCAGCTGGACGATACTTGATTATGAAACCGTATGATCAACTCACAGAAGATGACAAACCAGAAATCGTTTGCATCTTTGCAAAAGCAGATGTGATAGCTGCACTGCATGGATTGGCAAGTTTTGATGATAGTAGGGTTGATAATGTAATCGTTCCTTTTGGTTCGGGTTGCGAAGGGTTGTTGTCGTTTGCATTCAGTGAAACCAAGGAATTGCATCCTCGCGCCGTTTTAGGGGGTATGGATCCGGCCATGCGCGGCTGTATAAAGCAGGACTTGCTCACATTCTCCGTTCAGCATTCAAGGTTCTGCCAGATGGTCGGGAATATGGACAATTCCTTCCTTAATACTTATATATGGCAGAATATCAAACCCAGATTGGCTAAAACAAAAGGGATTCCAGACGATTTTAACCGATAATAAGAGGGTACAGACGCACGAGAAATTACGCCACATTTCGATCAACCACTATAGCCAGAATACGATAGTGAAAGTGCCTCTCTCTGTAAGTTATTTTACAGAGAGAGGCACCCTTTTTTATAGCATTATTGCACCTCCATTTACAGGCTGATAGTTTCCGGTAATGAATTT
>JANYLE010000349.1 GCA_025363795.1 Mariniphaga sp.
AAGATAAATAAAAAGCTACAGTTATTAATTTCCCGGAAAGGTAAAATAAAAGATGATTACATTGTTGGAGTAAATGACTAAGCTATTGTAAATGATAAGACTTTTTCAATCATTTATCAAGAAATCCACGCCAACGGGTGGTGATCGCAAATTAAGATTGCTAATACAATTCCGGATTTAAAAACGGAATAAAAGCCAGTTGAACGGCTGGTAAATACAGCGTTTTGCGGGTGATGACATCGTTTGTGAGCAACCCAACAGCACCGTTTTGTTGTTTCGAGTTTTGTTTCGAGAAAACCATATCGTCGGCATCGCCCAATTCGTAACCCTGATGAATTAATTCTGCAACGCGCAGAGGAAGCATAAAGGTTGTCGTTCGGGCAGTTCCGGTATTTTTACCGTTTGTGATTACAACCCAGGCAAACGCCATCAATCCGGATGCCGCGTATTCTACTCCACCCTCAATTCCAATGTAAAAATCGTAGCCAACAAATTGAAGCATTGCATTCTTTACGCGACTTTCGGCTCCAAGCAATGTTTCTTTATCGCTCATTGGCTGATCAGAAACGCCGCTTTCAACAGAAACGCCTTCCAGTTCAAATGCTTCATTTAATAATGCTGATAATCCGTCTTTTACGGCTTCCAGTTTAACCGGATTCCGGGAAGCCACAACAATTTTTATCATAATTGCCTAAAATTAATTTGCGCCACAAAGTACAAAAAACATATCTTTGTTTCCGTTTGAACTTGTACTCATCCCGACTGTTTCATAATTTTATGGGTAAGAAGCTAATATTTTGTAATTGCGGCGCTAATCTGATCAGCGCCGACAGACTGAATGCAATTTCAGAATATTTGCAACAAACTGGAAATCAGTTTGTGCAGATTTCCGATTTATGTGGCAGTTCTGTTGCCCGCAAAAGTGAAACAAATGAACTTTTTGTTTCGACAGACGAGGTTTTAATCATTGCCTGCTTTCCGCGTGCGGTAAAACTTTTGCTTGAAAATTGCGGCGTTGATTATCATTCGATGAAATTTAAGCATTTGAATTTCAGGGAACTGGAAAATTCAGCGATTTTCAACGCAATTGATTCATTGTTGGAAGAGACCGTAACAAAGGGAGATGCCGCAGAAATTCAATGTACTACCGACTGGCCCTCCTGGTTTCCTGTGATTGATTATACCCGTTGTACCGCCTGTGGTCAATGCGCCGACTTTTGTCTTTTCGGTGTCTATGAGAAGGTTGGTAATAAAGTAGTTGTTGTGAATCCTCATGGATGTAAAAATAACTGCCCGGCATGTGGCCGTATCTGTCCCCAAACCGCTATTGTTTTTCCTAAATATGAACAAGGCGGAGCTATTGCAGGCGCTGATACAATCGATGAAATGGCTGAGCAGCAACGACAACAGCAAGATATTGATACGATTCTTGGGAGCAATATTTACAAGGCGCTCGAGATGCGTAAGGCTAAACGCCAGTCGATCATACGTTCCGAAGCCATGCGTAAGGCGATGGAAGAAAGAGAGAAGGCGAGGGGTGAAGCTGGTCAGCGATGAAGCAGAGAAGGTGCAAATCTGAGATTTGAATGTGCCAAATAACCGGTTAATCCCGAATAGTTAGTGATTTAAATAGATAACGGAGAATGTCATTACTGAAAAATGTTTTAAGATCTGACCGCAAATGTTTGTGGAAGTTTATCTATAATCTTGGATGGAAAGGGATTAGTGGATTCAATAAATTCCAGCGACGAAAGAAAAAGGGTGAGATTTTCCCTGCTTTTCAATTTATTTCGGTAACCAACGACTGCAACCTTGCTTGCCAGGGATGCTGGGTGACGAAAGGTGAAAAGAGCGAAAGTCTTGATTTGCCGGCGATCAACAAAATCATCACGGACAGTAAAAAACACGGAAGCTACTTCTTTGGAATTCTGGGAGGGGAACCGTTGATGTATAAGGAATTATTCACACTGTTTAAGGCGCATCCCGACTGTTATTTTCAGTTGTTTACAAATGGAACATTACTTACGGATAAAGTGGCTGCTGATTTAAGGGCACTCGGAAATGTTACTCCGCTCATAAGCCTTGAAGGCGATGAGTTGGTGGCTGATGTCCGGAGAGGCAGTAACCGGGTTTACGAGCGAACCGTTAATGCAATAGAGACTGCTACCAGGCACCGTCTGATTACAGGAGTTGCCATAAGTGTTTGTAAATCAAATATTGAAATGGCACTTTCTGACGATTTTATTGCAAAGTTGCACGAACGTGGCGTTATCTATCTTTGGTATTACATCTACCGGCCATCAGGCGAAAATCCTCATTATGAATTGGCCCTTTCGGCTGAAGAAATCTTAAGGTTACGCCAATTTATGGTTGAGGGTAGAACCAAATATCCATTGGTATTAATTGATTCTTACTGGGATGCAGATGGAAATCCATTTTGTCCCGCAGCCGAAGGGTTAAGTCATCATATCAATCCTGCAGGAAATATTGAGCCGTGCCCTGTCATCCAGTTCTCATGCGATAATATTGGGAATGGCGATCTGAAAGCTGTTTATGAACAATCTTTGTTTTTAAAAGATTTTAAATCAGCCGTCAATCAACAGACGAAAGGTTGCATTTTAATGGAGAACCCGGCCTGGTTGGCGAAATTTGTTTCTGATCATCAGGCTATTAATACATCAAACCGTCCCGATTTACCCGAACAATTGGTAAATGGATGCATGGTTTGCAGTCATGGCAGTTGTCCTAAAATCCCAGAGAAAAATTGGATATACAGGGTGGCGAAAAGACGGGCTTTCTTTGGTTTGGGAGCTTATGGATAAAGAAAAAAACAGGTAATGAGTCCTGATTTATAGGGACGAATTCAATCTTTCTATTGAAAAATTAATTGACAGTAGATGAAGTCAAAAATATTTAAATCACTATTTTCACTTGATGTTCCGGCAGATATCACCCAAAGGGGTGAAATAAGAGTGGGAGTTGAGGCCTATTTTCAGGAAAATCCGGTTATGCCTCCGGTCAGTTATGATGCTTTGGCCGGATTTGCAAATTCAATGATTGAATCTGAAAAGTGGGAAGAGCGATATCGGGCATTTATAATGGTATGTTGTGGCAATGCCATCTGGCATCCGGTTGTCGGGGCAATTCCCTATAATCGTCGTATCTTTTTATTGCCTCAGTGTCTCCGAAATGTGGCGCTTTGCAAGGCAGAACAGGATGAATTAGGTCTTTTGTGCAGTGAGTGTGGCAATTGCAGTATTTCCGGTTTCTTGCGCGAAGCCGAAAACCTTGGTTATGTCGCCATGGTTACCGAAGGTACGACGATCACAACCCGCCTTATTGAGAGTGGCAAAGTCGATGCCGTTATTGGCGTTGGCTGTATGGAAGTGTTGCAAAGAATGTTTGACTCAGTCAGCAAATATTCCATTCCCGGGATCGGAATTCCATTAGTCACTTGCGGTTGCGTATCTACGCAGGCTGATGCTGAATGGATCAAACAGGAGGTTTACAATTACCGTGAAGATCCTTCAATCAGGCTGCTTAATTTAAATTATCTGCGAAACAAA
>JANYLE010000392.1 GCA_025363795.1 Mariniphaga sp.
GAATCAAGTTCGATGATCACTTCACCTTTTTGCACTCGGCTGCCAGGTTCTTTATTAATTTTTCGGATGATGCAATTGTTCGGACTAAGCAATATCACCTCATTTTCAGGTTCAACAACTCCTAAAGCTTCGATTGGTATAAACACCTGCCCCCGATCTACTATTGATGTCGGATATTTTTTGGCATCGGGCGACAAAAATGAAGGAATGCCTGTAATGCGGAATAAAATGAATAGGATTAACAGTGCAGACAAAATCAGAACTGCAATCAAGAGTCCTTTCTTGTTTTTCATGATGAATAGTTGTTGGTTAAGGGCAGCTTCATCTTATGTTTCTGAATGAAAGCAAACAAAGAATTCAGCATTTCGGGGATAAAAGTAGCTGATTAATTGGGAAAATCCATAAATAGTGTGCAAAATAAATTGGAAAGTGCAGAATTGCTACCTTCATATGGAAGGTTATTTCACCAAAAAATCAAACTTCTTCTTCCCTTCCAAATACCCTTCAAGCCGGTCGCCAATCTTTACGGGACCAACACCAGCGGGGGTTCCAGTGAAAATAAGATCGCCCATTTTCAAGGTAAAGTATTTCGAAACGTGAGAGATAATACTATCAAAAGAGAAAATCATCAATGCAGAATTTCCTTCCTGAACTGTTTTCCCATTAACATCGAGCCGAAAACCAATGGATGATAGATCGGGCAATGAATCAATTTTCACAAATTCAGGACACACAACAGCAGAATAATCAAAAGCTTTTGCCTTTTCCCAAGGCAATCCCTTATCCTTTAATACATTCTGAACATCGCGTGCCGTAAAGTCGATTCCCAGACCTATCTCTACGTAATAGCGATGAGCGAATTTTCTATCAATGTTTTTCCCAAGCTTGTTGATCCTGACAATCAGTTCAATTTCATGATGCACATCCTGCGACCATTCAGGAATATAAAAAGGGTCGTTGTTGCGAAGCAAGGCGGTATCTGGCTTCAGGAACAATACCGGTTCATCGGGAATTTCATTGTTCAACTCTTTGGCATGAGCCACATAATTTCGGCCAACACATATAATTTTCATCTTTCTGCAAACTTTAACCTTTAAACTTACTTCATTCTCAATTTAATGGCTGTCAAAACTTTCTTGGTATATAACGGAAATTCATTATTCATAATCCATGAGTAATAGCCAGGCTGTTCACGAAGGACTTTTTCTACCGGTATTCCTTTGTTTTTACCAAAATTGATGAGTTCTACCCCTTTCTCATCATAAACAATTCGACCCACGAAGTCAACATTGGTATCGTATGCCGAGAAATCACCCAGTGCCTGAATGTCATTCACAATGGGTTTAGATGTTTTGCCGGCATGATCTTCATATTCTGTATCTATATACTGATCGAGCTGAGCTTTAAGCACTTCGTAAGTTGCCTTGGTATCCGCCATGGCACTGTGAGCATCTTCCAGCGGTTTCTGACAATAGAATTTATAGGCAGCCGTCAGGGTACGCTTTTCCATTTTGTGAAAGATGGCCTGAACATCAATAAACTTGCGCTTTTTCAAATCAATGTCAATATCGGCACGCAAGAACTCTTCAGCCAGCAATGGAATATCAAACCTATTGGAATTGAAACCGGCAAAATCACAACCTTCAATGAATTGGGCAATGGTTTTTGCAACTTCCTTAAAAGTGGGCTTATCTTTAATATCGTCCTCATAAATTCCATGAATCTTGCTTACAACTTCAGGAATGGGCATTTGGGGGTTAATCCGATACTGCTTTTCTTCTTCTTTTCCGTCGGGATGTACTTTAATAAGCGCAATTTCGACGATCCTGTCAGTTACAATATTCATTCCAGTTGTTTCCAGATCGAGAAAAACCAGTGGATTCTTAAGATTCAGATTCATGAACAATAATTTATAAGTTGCATATAGGTAAAAACTAAAAAACCTAACAGCTTTTCACTGTTAGGTTTATATTTATGTACCCGTTGTTATCAGGCGTTTATCATCATTGGCATCAGAAGCATTAAAACGTTTTCTTCTTCATGCTCGTTTTCAGCAGGCAATAACAACCCGGCACGGGTGGGATCGGACAATTCCATCTTTATATCGGTTGCAGAAAGGTTAGATAATATTTCCTGAAGGAAAGTTGATTTGAAACCTATTTCCATGTCCTCACCTTCATACTGACAGCTCAAACGCTCAACCCCCGAAATGGCAAAGTCAACGTCCTGTGCAGAAACAACCAATTGGTTTTCAGTCAATTTAAGCCGAACCAAATTACTGGCCTGATTTGAAAATACAGAAACACGACGAACAGTATTGTAAAATTCAACCCTGTCAATAATCAACTGATTGGGGTTATTTGTTGGAATAACCGAATTGTAACTGGGATAATTACCTTCAACCAAACGGCAGATAAGCTTAAAATTGCTTAAAGTGAAGAAGGCATTTTTATCATCAAACTCTAATTTCACATCAAAATCTTCCTTAGGGAGCAAGCTTTTCAACAAAGCAGCAGGTTTTTTAGGAAGAATGAACGAGGCATCCTTATCAGCTTTGGCATCGAAACGTTTGTAACGCACGAGTTTATGTGCATCAGAAGCCACGAACTTGATATCTTCTGTTGACAATTCAATAAAAATACCATTCATTACCGGACGAAGTTCATCGTCGGCAGTGGCAAAAAGTGTTTTATTAATTCCGCTCAACAACACACTGTGATTGACATTGATACTTGAAGCAAGCACCTCATTCAATATCGGTTGTTGAGGAAAATCTTCCCCGTTCTGTCCAACAATGCTGAATTTACCGTTCTGGGAGAAAATCTCAATGGCAAATGTTTCCGCATCAATCTGGAAAGTCAAGGGTTGCTCAGAAAATTCCTTGAGTGTTTCGTTCATCAGTTTTGCCGGGACTGCAATTGCACCGGTTCCACTCGTGTTATCAAGCTCCAGACTTGTAATCAAAGTTGATTCAAGATCGGATGCAGTAATTGTTAAACGGTTGTCTTCCAACAGAAACAAATAATTA
>JANYLE010000405.1 GCA_025363795.1 Mariniphaga sp.
CAAAGAATTAGTTGATAAATTTAAAAATCCACCCGCAGAAGCAGGTATGTCATGTTATTGGTGGTGGCTCAATGGAGTGGCAACCAAAGAATCGATAACGAACGAGTTGAAAGAAATGAAAGCCAAAGGCTATGGCACAGCTTCACTGATAGATGCTGGAGGGTTTAATGATGTCTCTGTAAAGCCCGGAAAAGGACCATTATTCCTATCTCCTGAATGGATGGAGTTGTTTCGCCACGCGGTTAAGGAAGCTGATCGCTTTGGTATCAGTTTGGCTGTAAATGTTTCAAGTGGATGGAACCCAGGAGGCCCTTATGTAACTCCTGAATTTGCATTAAAAAGACTAACCTATTCGGAAATAAATATTGAGGGAGGTAAAAAGATAGTTACTGAATTATTACAGCCCGATTCATTGCTGATGTATAAAGATGTCTGTATCCAGGCTATAAAGAACGATTCAGCTGATTCGCCTCAGAAGAACGATGCTATTCCCTATTGGTCGGCAAAAGCCTTCTATTCAGAATTAGGATTTCAGGAAATCTTCCCATTAGAAAAATTACGTGAAGGATTTAATTTTGATTCCGGAGCTTATCGAATAAAAAGAAATGAGATAATTGATCTTACATACAATTACAATAAGAAAACAAAGCTTTTGACGTGGAATGCTCCTAAAGGGGAATGGACTATAATTCGATATGGATGGACCTGTACAAGAGCGCATACTTCGACTTCGAGTGACGGTTGGTTTGGGCAATGTATAGATCATCTTAATCCCGATGCTTTCGAATTGTTTAATAAGAATGTTCTCGAACCCATTATAAAGAATGCCAAACAAGCCGGCAACAGCGTCCAATTTCTTTTATCTGACAGTTGGGAAATGGGAATGGTAAACTGGACAAACCGTTTCCCTGAAGAATTTAAGAAATTCCGCGGATATGATATAACTCCTTATCTGCCTGTTATGACGGGACGCATTGTTGAAAGTCCGGAAATTTCCAACCGTTTTCTGCAAGACTTACGTCGCACAGTCAGTGATTGTATTCGCGATTATCATTATCTATTATTAAAAAAAGTAGCGAATGAAAACGGGATGCTGATTGACCCAGAAGCAGGAGGGCCTTGTTATACCCCTGTAGATGCCCTTGAAATGCTTGGCGTGTGTGATATACCTCATGGTGAATACTGGGCCCGGTCCCCTTCTCATATGGCAGGAGAAGGCGCGCGTCTTTCTGTGCGTCAAAGTGCATGCGCAGCCCATACCAATGGAAAAAGATTTGTTGAAGCAGAGGGACCGACAAGCATCGGACCTCAATGGGAACGTTCTCCGAAAGATCTGAAAGGTTTGATTGACCGCGTGTTCTGCTCAGGTGTAAACCGTCTGGTATGGCATACATTCTCCTCATCACCGAAAGAATACGGAAAACCTGGTATAGAATATTTTGCTGGAACTCATTTGAACCATAATACTACCTGGTGGGAACAGGCTGGTGAATTCGTTGGTTATATCGACCGTTGTTCCTATCTTTTGCAGCAAGGTCTATTTGTAGCCGATGTACTTTATTACAACGGTGACGACGTGCCTAATATGGTATTCTTGAAAGAAGAAGTCAATGACCTTGAATTCGGTTACGACTGGGATAAATGCTCAAAAAATGTTCTCCTGAACAGGGTTTCATACTCCAATGGTAAAATAAGGCTTCCCGATGGCATGTCCTATCATGCTATGGTCTTACCTACAAATCAATCGATTGATTTAGCCGTTTTGAAAAAAATAGAGAAGCTTGTTCTGGAAGGTATGGTTCTAATTGGAGACCCACCTTTAAGGTCAACAGGATTAAGTAATTATCCGAAAGGTGATCAGGAGCACGATCAAATTATCAACCGCATGTGGAGATGCAATGCAGGAAGTTGGATGGATGGTGTAAACCGGACTGAAAATGTCTATGGAAAAGGGCGGGTAATCAGAGGCCAAAAGATAAAGAATGTTTTAAGGTCAATGTCTGTTCTTCCTGACCTTGCATACACCAGTCAACAGGAGGGAACGGTGCTTGACTATATCCACCGTTCAACAGAAGACCAAGACATCTATTTTATTACTAACCGGTTTGCAATAAATGGGATCGATGATTATTTCTACCGGTATATGCCCATATTGGCAAACAGGTACGAACAAGTGGAATGCAAATTCCGGGTTACAGGGAAAATACCTGAGTTCTGGAATCCCCAGACCGGTGAGATTACACCTGTACTGATATACCATGAAGAAAATGGTTATACCCATATTCCTATTCATTTTAAGCCGGAAGGCTCAGTATTTGTTGTATTCAGGAATGGTAAAAATGAAGGAGACTATGTAACAAAGGTTTCGACTCAATCAATCGCTGTATTCCCATATCAATCAGAGGTCAGTCATTATCCTTCTATTGATTTTGAGAAACAAGGTAAAGATATTTATGCAACTATTTATAATCCGGGAGTGTACAATGTATATCTTTCAAACGGTAAAAAATGTACTATAAATACTAATAATGTATCAGACGAATATACATTTAGCAGTGTATGGACTGTCAATTTTGACCCGGATTGGGGAAAAAAAGAACCTGTTGTGGTTAATGAACTAAAGTCATGGACTGATTTCGCAGATCCTCAAATTCGATATTTCTCAGGCAAAGCAACCTACATGAATTCCTTTAATTTAAAAAAAGTACAAATAAAGAATAAAAAAATCATGTTGGATTTAGGAAATGTACAGGATTTGGCTGTCATTAATGTAAATGGACATACCTTTCCGCTTTCATGGTATGCGCCTTTCGAAGTAGATATTACTCCGTATATCATAGAAGGACAAAATATTTTATCTGTTGATATTATAAATCTTTGGGCAAACAGGCTTATTGGAGACGGTAAACTACCGGAAAGTGAGCGGAAAACAAGAACAAATATTAAGAAGTTTGATAAGCCAGATGCCGAAAAATATTTGAGGGTTTCCGGACTTCTGGGACCTGTAAGAGTAAAGCTATTTGATAAATTCAAATTAGGAAATAATTAAAAAACCGAAGTTACGCATTTGATAAATGTTATTAAAAATAAAAAACTATGTGGAAATTAATCAATAAAAGATGTCTGGCAATTTCGCTTTTATGGGGCTTATCTTTTTTTGCTAATGCTCAGACTGACGGAAAGATCGACAGAAAGCAAGTGGTGACCAGGCACAATCTTCACATCACAGACAGAAACCTAAAAGGACCAACACAGGTAGGCAACGGCCATTTCGCGTTTGGTTTCGATATTACCGGATTGCAGACATATAATAATGATGCCAATACAATGTCTGAGTGGGGCTGGCATAAGTTCCCATTACCTGCCGGTGCAGATCCTTATAAATACAAAGGTCAGGAGTGGGATACCCAGGGACGACTGGTTAGCTATGACATCCAGGATACTAAAGAAAAAGATTTATTTTATTGGATGAGAGCTAACCCTCAACGGTTAAATCTTGGCCGCCTGGGATTTGTACTGAAGAAAAAAGATGGGACAACGGCATTATTGAAAGATCTGACTAATACTGTTCAACAATTAGACCTCTGGACGGGAATTGCCGTGAGTTCTTTCGCAATTGAAGGCAAGACAGTAAAGGTAACTACGATAGCGGACCCTACCTCAGATGCTGTTGCTGTCAAAATTGAAGCAAATAATCTGAATGACGGCCAAATTGTTTTGCAACTGGGTTTTCCATACGCCTCTCATGAAGAATTTGGGAATGGTGCTGATTGGACTAAGTCCGATAAACATCAGACCATTGCTGAGATAAAAAAAGAAGAAGTCGTATTTCATCGCAAACTTGATGACACACAGTTCGATGTTAAACTGCATTGGAAAGGCGGTGGGACAATGCATACTGACAATATGCACAGCTATGTACTTAAGCCGTCAGGCAAAAATACAATTGAGTTAACGCTTTCCTTTCAAAACAAAAGTACAATCAACGAGCTTCCTACATTTGCCGAAATTGCGACAGCAAGCATTAAAAAATGGAACGATTTCTGGAGTACTGGGGGCGCCATCGACCTTTCTGCAAGCAAAGATCCAAGATGGAAAGAACTGGAGCGCAGGACTGTACTGTCTCAGTATGTAATGGCGGTTAATGAAGCTGGCTCCTTGCCACCGCAGGAAAGCGGTCTTGTTAATAATGGTTGGTATGGTAAGTATCACTTTGAAATGATCTGGTGGCACGCCGCTCACTATGCGCTCTGGGATCGCCTTCCATTAATGGATAGCCTGACCAGTATTTACCGTAAGGATCTGAATGTTTACATTCCAAAGGCAAAAAATCAGGGATATGAAGGAGTACGATGGCCTAAAACACTTGGTGATCATGAACATTGGGAATGGCCGAATGAGACTAATCCTCTGCTAATCTGGCAGCAACCCCATCCGATTTTTTTTGCAGAACTTGAATATCGCAGCTCTCCTAACCAACAAACATTGGAAAAATGGAAAGATGTTATTTTGCAGACAGCAGACTTCATGGCTTCCTATCCTTTTTTTAATAAACGTGAAAACAGGTATATCCTTGGATATCCTTTACAGGTAGTTTCCGAGAATGCGAACCAGCGAACAACAATAAATCCGACTTTTGAACTGAGTTATTGGCGCACCGGGTTAAAGCTTGCCCAGCAATGGCGTAAAAGATTGAATCTTCCGGAAAACCCCAAATACAGCGAGGTGCTTGCCAGGCTGTCCGATTTACCAAAGAGAGATGGAAAATACGAGTCATGGGAAAACGTATATCATATGTGGGAAGTCTACAACTTCGAACACCCCGCCTTAATTGGAGCCTATGGAATGCTTCCGGGCGATGGCGTAGACATTCAAACGATGGACAACACCTTAAATATGGTAGAAAAAACCTGGAATTTTGAAAAAACCTGGGGATGGGATTTTCCTATGTTGGCTATGTCAGCTGCAAAGCTTGGACATCCGGATAAAGCAGTTGATTTTCTATTGAATTATCCAAGTTTTGAATGGGAAGAGCATGGTTTAGTTGGTGGGGCTTTGGCTCCGTTCCCCTATTTCCCAAGTAACGGCGGCTTATTGTACGCAGTGGCAATGATGGCTGCTGGTTGGGACAGTTCACAGGGACATGCACCAGGATTTCCAAAAGATGGTTCATGGGTCGTGAAATACGAGAACCTGAAACCTGCATTATAAAAATCAGTCACATTGATCAACTCTAACCATTAATTTCATGAGCATAAAGGATAATATTAAGATATTTTTAGGTACGGCTCTATTGTTTTTTTCTGCAAGTCTGGCTGGAGCCAAAAATAAGGGCAATTTCAATTACTCAGGCAACCAACTGCCATTAATCGGGGAACCCTATACTGCTTTGCCGTTGGGGACCATAAAACCCATGGGATTTTTATTAAAAATGGAAGAGTTGCAGCGCGATGGATTAACAGGTCACCTGGACAGCATTTACAGCCTGGTTTGCGGTGACAACAATGGTTGGCTGGGTGGAACAGGGGATGGATGGGAACGAGGCCCTTACTGGATTGATGGATTGGTTCCCCTTGCTTATCAGTTAGATGATCCGGCATTGAAAGCCAAAGCTCAAAAATGGATCGAGTGGAGCATTAAGAATCAACGGGAAGATGGTTATTTGGGGCCCCGACCGCTCACCGAAGGATATGAACACATTCAGGGAACACAACAGGACATGCGTGAAGACTGGTGGCCGAAAATGGTTATGCTGAAAGCACTTCAGCAATATTACACAGCAACTCAAGATGAGCGTGTACTGACCTTGATGATGAAGTATTTTAAATACCAACAGAAAATGTTGTCTCAATTTCCACTTGGGCACTGGACTTACTGGGCCAACCAGCGGGGAGGCGACAACCTCGCAGTGGTGTATTGGCTCTATAACAGGACGAAAGAAAAATTCCTGCTGGATTTGGCGGAAACAATCCATCAGCAAACTTTCGACTGGACAACAGTTTTTTCCGGTAACATCATCCGGACGCTCAACCCGTTGCCTGATTTACATTGTGTGAATGTTGCCCAGGGATTAAAAGAACCAGTCGTGTATTATCAACAGCACCCGGAAAAGAAATACCTGGATGCTGTTAAAATGGGTTTATCAGCCTTGAGGGATTGCCATGGCTTTGTGAATGGGATGTATGGCGGTGATGAACATTTGCATGGCAATGATCCAACACAAGGGTCTGAACTTTGTTCTGCAGTCGAAATGATGTTTAGTCTTGAAAGTATTTTACCGGTTACAGGAGATGTCTATTATGCCGATTACCTCGAAAAAATTGCATATAATGTGCTTCCTACCCAAATCACGGACGACTTTATGCGCAAGCAGTATTTTCAGCAAGCCAACCAGGTACAAGTCACTGATCAGGACCGCAATTTTATGGATGATCACACAGGTCGGCAGGTGTTTGGAACAACTTCAGGCTATCCGTGTTGTCTGACCAATATGCATCAGGGATGGCCTAAATTTATACAGAACCTATGGTATGCATCTGCCGATAATGGTTTGGCGGCCTTGGTTTACGGACCTTCCAAAGTTACTGCAAAAGTTGCAGGAGGAAAGCAGGTAACGGTTCTCGAAACAACGGATTATCCATTTAAAGAAAACGTCCGCTTCACATTTAAAACTGCAGACAAGGTTCAATTTCCTTTTCATTTAAGGATTCCTGCGTGGTGCAAAAAACCGTCTGTTTCCGTAAATGGGGACATCATTGAAATAAATCAGAAGAATAATATCATTGTTATTGACAAGCTGTGGTCATCAGGTGATCAGGTTGAACTTCATTTACCTATGGAATTTCGTTATAGCCAATGGTATGAAAATTCACTGGGAATTGAGCGGGGACCACTGGTCTATGCGTTAAGAATTGAAGAAGAATGGCGTGAAGTGACAAAATCAGGATACGATGATACGTTTTGGGAAGTGCTGCCCAAATCACCCTGGAATTATGCTATTGTGAAAAGCGAAATTCAGGAAAATAAGTTGAAGGTTGAAGTAAAAGATGATATTGCTAACAATCCGTGGAGCCTGAAAAATGCCCCTGTCATCATCAAAACCAAAGGTAAGCGCATGCCAATGTGGACAATGGAACGGAACTCAGCCGGGAAAATCCCTTCACCGTCATGGCCACCACGTCAAACAGATGAACATGAAGACCAGATAATCCTGATACCATACGGTTGTACGACTCTGAGGATTTCGGAATTTCCGGTTGCTGAGAAATAAAACACTGATAACCAATATACCATCGAAAGGAAACATCCAGTTCGAAACCAATGCCACGGACTATTTAATAGGTTGGGCAAGCCTCGAAAAACTTAAACCGTTTACCCGAAGCTTGCTGAAATAGAAAAACGCTGCTTCGGGTTCAGGTTTTACCGGGTCTCTGCTTGTTTTTATCGTATCCTGGTTTTCGGGTAAGCCAAACAAAATCTGATTTGGTCCTCCCGACTTCCAGAGAAGCAAAACAAGATCTGATTCGGTCATCCAGACTTTTGGAGAAGCCAAACAAAACCTGATTTTGGATATCCGGACTTTCGGAGAAGCCAAACAAGAACTGATCTGGTTACCTAAAAATTCTTAGATCGGAAAACAAGATCTGATTCGTTCATTCCGACTTCCGGAGAAGCCAAACAAAACCTGATTTGGTTGCCTAAAAAATTTTAGATCGGAAAACATGACCTGATTTGGTTATCGGGTTCCGGAGAAGCCAAACAAGATCTGATTTGGTTATCCCGACTTTGGGAGAAGCCAAACAAGATCTGATTCGGTCATTCCGACTTTCGGAGAAGTCAAACAAGATCTGATTCGGTCATCCCGGCTTTGGGAGTGGTATTAAAGAATAGATGACGCTATTCGTTGCTCTTTGTTAAGCAGCACACGAAGACCTGTTTTGAATATTTTCCTATTTTAAGGTAAATATTTGTAAATTATCGCTAATTATTGGATTTATTTTGTGTAAAATGATAATTTATTGTAACAAATGTGTTGTTATTGCGTATTTATCATCAGTTTCTATTCATTCCAGTTTTTTTAAGAAATCATTTATTCACCTCTAAATTATTTTTTATGAAAAATTTTCCGTTCAGTATTTTAAATTCGAATGAACTTTACACCGCATCCAACCGGATTGTTGATGTAAGTAAGGGCTCTCTTGGCAGCGATCCGTTCACTTCCACATTGTGCCTGCACATCGGGCAAGGCAACAGCGATCTGGCAAAAGCATTGGGGAAAGCTTTAAACAGCGAGTTTACCCCTGTTCTTCTTGTCAGCGACCAGGAAAGGGATGATGACTTTATCGGCCTGCGCGATTATGTAAGCTCCTGCAGCCACAGCAAAAATTCAATACAAGCTGCGGCCGGCAGATCGATCATGTCAATTTTTGACAATGTAGGCAGAAGTATCTATTATCTTGGGTACGCTGAAGAGACAGCCAAAATGAATACGCTGATTGAAGCCCTCGAGACACCCTCCGCACAGCAGGCACTCGAAACAATTGGCGCCACCGAAAGATTTGAAGAGTTAAAAAGAAGCCAAGAAAAATTTGAAAAAACCTATCAAATCAAAATCAAAACAGAGGCAGACATTAATTATCCGCTGGTTAAAGATGCCAAGGTTCGGATTACAAAATACCTCAAGACATTGCTCTACTATATCGATACCAACAGCGATCTGGACGGTGTTCTATTTGGTGCAGCCAAAGAAGCAATCAACCAGATCATTACCGATACGGTTGCCATAGCGCACAGCCGTGCTACGCGTATTGAAAACGCAGAAGATAAGGAGAATAAAACTAAATTGTAGCATAAATTTCCCGACACTACGACGTTGGGTATGGGTAATTGGATTTTGTAATAATTGCTTTTGGCTATTAGTAACTGGCAACTGGCAGACCCGCAAACTGAAAAAATCAGGCATTACCTTAGTTTTAAAGAATCAGAGTTATATAGTTAGCACTATCATGCCAGTTGCCAAAAGCCAGCTGCTTATAGCATATTTGAAAGTGGTTTGCAGAATTTACAACACGATCCATCAAAGAGCCAATTTCTCACAACGGTTATTTGGGATTTCACTTTTAAACTCAATAATAACGCCCCGGCCTTTAAAAGCTGGGGCGCTATTATTTTCGGATCCTTTTAGAGAAGTTATCACACCCCTGGAGCTTTGTTCACAAAATTTTTTCCAACGATATTTTGAGTACTAATTCCCTATCCCTTATATATCCTTTATAATATTTAAAAAATCCTCCAGTTTATAGGCGCCATCAACCGTGCGTCGTTCATATACCATAAAGTAACGGAAGTTATTACCCGCTTTGCTTTTCCAGAGATCGCCGAGTTTGATTTTTTGTTCTGCATCAAGGTGGTCGCCTTTGGTTTCAAGCAAGATGGTTTTACCGCTTTTTGTCTGGATAATAAAGTCGGGATAATGATTTATTAAACTTTTTAACCGAAAGAAATTATGAAACGTTTAAAGGTGTCGCCGGATAATTTATTTGCTTATAATATCGGCAGTTAATAATTAAACAAAAAGAAGGTGTCCAAACAGACACCCTCATTATACTAATTCTGCAACCTGTATTCATTGGGTGTATATCCCGTTACATTTTTGAATAGTCTTGTAAAATGCTGGGGATATTTGAAACCTAATTCATAAGCAATTTCATTCACCGTCTTATTGCTGTCAAATGTCTTGCCCTTGGCAACATCAATAATTTTATTCTGAATGTATTCCTTGGCTGATTTCCCTGTTTCTTTTTTAATCATATCACCAAAGTAGTTGGAAGACAAATGAAGCGTTTCTGCGCAATAGGCAACAGAGGGTAATCCCAGATTCTGAGGTTTGTCGGATGAAAAATAGCCGCTCAGAAGTTCTTCAAACTTTTCAAGAATGCCCTTATTGACAGTATCTCTTGTAATGAATTGGCGGTCATAAAAACGGTCACAGTAATTCAGAAACAATTCGATATTGGAGGCCATCAATTTCTTGCTGTGCTTGTCAATGTTTTGCTGTAATTCGAATTCTATTTTTGAAAAGCAGTCCAAAACTACCTGCCTCTCGCGTTCCGACAGGTGCAAGGCTTCGTTGGCATTGTAGCTGAAGAAGTTATACTCATTAATACTTTTGGCAAGAGAAGTCCCGCGGATCAGGTCAGGATGAAACACCAGCGCATATCCTTTAGGCTGATACACTTGTCCGTCAGCTTCAACAACCATCATTTGCCCCGGTGCAACAAAAACCAACGTGCCTTCCTGATAGTCATAGTAATTACGGCCATATCTTAAATCGCAGCCTTTCATATCTTTCAAAAAAATGCAATAAAGGCCATAATTGATCCGGACACTCTTTTCACCATCCCATGACCTTGGATTCGCTTTTGAAAAATCAATTAAGCTTACCAACGGGTGCAGTGTTTCGTGATTATTCAGGGCATTGTATTCAGCTACCGTATCAAATTTGAAAATCCGTTCCATATCTGTTTTTGTTTTTCTGAAACAAATTTAGGTATTCTTTCAGTGCTTTAACCAATCATCAGCTCCGATCAGTAAAAATGGTAGAAGAAGCAGTAATTTATATACCTATATCAGTAGTGTAAGCACCTACATTTGTTGAATAAAAAAGCTGTAAAATGAAAAATGAGAATTACAATAAAAAATCAGGATGGTTCACCGATGCCCGCGTTGGTTTTACGAAACGTTTAAACAAGGTGAATATCTTCCTGTTATTTCTGACCATCCTTAGCCTGACCACTTCTGCCAAAACCAAAGAGAAGCCATTGATGATTCAGGAGCAAGGCAGCTTTGCCGTTGGAGGAAGTGTAATTACGAATCCCGGCACTTTTAATCCTTACAATCAAACGCCGGAAGGACAAACCTTTCATGGCGATCACGCTTATATTTTTTATCAGATTCCTGTAAAAGCCCGCAAATATCCGTTGGTGATGTGGCATGGCATCGGACAGTTTTCCAAGACATGGGAAACGACACCCGATGGTCGCGAAGGCTATCAGAACATCTTTTTACGCCGGCAGTTTGGGGTTTACCTGATCGACCAACCCCGGAGAGGTGATGCCGGTCGCAGTACTGAAGCTGCCACCATCACACCAACCCCCGACGAACAGGGATGGTTTGGAACCTTTCGGGTTGGTATATGGCCCAATTATTTTGAGGGAGTCCAGTTTGCGCACGACACAGCAACGCTTAACCAGTATTTCCGTTCCATGACACCCAGCATTGGGCCTATCGACTTGAATGTCAATACAAATGCAGTTTCGGCGCTGTTTACTAAAATCGGGCCGGCAATACTTGTCACCCATTCACATTCAGGTGGCATGGGCTGGGCAACCGTTATCAAAAATCAAAATGTAAAAGCAATCGTTTCTTACGAGCCGGGAAGCGGGTTCGTGTTTCCGGAAGGAGAAGTGCCCGCACCTATACCAATGGCCGGAGGTACACTCATCCCATTGGAAGTGCCTTTATCAGATTTTATGAAGCTTACCAAAATCCCGATCATTATTTACTATGGTGATAACATTCCCGACAAACCAATGGATAACCCGGGACAGGATGGATGGCGCGCACGTTTGGAAATGGCCAGGTTGTGGAGGGATGCTGTGAATAAGCATGGCGGCGATGTAACGGTGGTTCATCTGCCCGAAATCGGAATTAAAGGCAATACCCATTTCCCGTTTTCCGATTTGAACAACATTGAAATTGCCGACCTGATGTCGAAATGGCTGAAGGGAAAAGGGCTGGATAAGTAAAAAGATTACCAATAGTATTGAAAAAAGATATTCAAAATGAAAAACAATATAAGAGCCTATTTTATTACAATCATGTTTACGTCAATAAGTATCATTTCTTCAGGTCAAACTAAGCCTGCCAATCCTTTTGGCCTGGTTTACCGGGACGCGATTACAGAAAATGTACCAGGGAAAGTGAATATCCATCCTGTTACCTATCAATTGAATGGCATAACTATTGCTGCCAATATTTACACACCTGCCAACTACGACAAGTCAAAGCATTATCCAACCGTGGTGGTCGCTCATCCCAACGGTGGAGTGAAAGAGCAGGTTGCCGGGTTATACGCGCAGCGTTTGGCAGAATCGGGTTACATCGCCATTACAGCCGATGCGGCTTACCAGGGTGCAAGTGGCGGACTGCCCCGCAATGTGGATAAGCCTGCCTTTCGTATCGAGGACATTCGCGGGATGGCTGATTTCATTACACAATATGCAGGAGTAGATACCAAACAGCTTGGCTTATTGGGTATTTGCGGCGGCGGGGGCTATTCATTAAAAGCAGCTCAAACCGACAAACGCTTTAAAGCAGTGGCAACACTGAGCATGTTTAATTCCGGGGTGGTCAGGCGCAACGGATTCATGAATTCAGGAGTGGCCACCATTCAACAACGTTTAAAACAGGCTTCTGAAGCGCGTGCGCTGGAAGCGGCAGGTGGCGAAGTGCGTTATGTTGGCGATGCAAAAATGACCGATGAAGAAATAGCCAAACTGCCGTTTGATCTGTATCGCGAAGGCTTCGAATATTATGGCAAAACCCATGCACACCCGAATTCCACCTTCAGGTACACGATGAGCAGTCTGCTCGATCTGATGGAGTTTGATGCAGCCTCCAACATGGATTTAATTGATCAGCCCCTGCTGATGATGGCGGGAAGCAAAGCCGACAGCTATTACATGACCGACAGTGCATTCAACCTTGCCACAGGCACAAAGGAGAAAGAATTGTTTCTGATTCCGGGAGCAACCCACATTCAAACATACTATGTTCCTGAATATGTAGCGCTGGCAATGAACAAGCTCAAAGCGTTCTTTGGTAAATATTTAGTGGTGAAATAAGTTACGGAATTATCTGTATGAAAACAGTAAAATTGAACAACGGAATAGAAATGCCCCTGTTAGGATTTGGTGTATTTCAGGTTACAGACCAAAAAGAATGTGAAAACAGTTTGGTCGATGCCATTGAAACCGGCTATCGGTTAATCGACACTGCAGCTTCCTATATGAATGAAGTGGCAGTAGGCAATGCGATCAAGAAAAGTGGCGTGGCAAGGGAAGACCTATTTATTACCACAAAGCTCTGGGTTCAGGATACCGGTTACGAGAGAACCAAACTTGCTTTCGAAAAATCATTGAACAAACTGCAGCTCGATTACCTGGATTTGTACCTGATTCATCAGCCTTATGGTGATGTTCACGGCTCGTGGAGGGCTATGGAAGAGTTATACCGAGAGGGAAAGGTTAAAGCTATTGGTGTGAGTAACTTTCATCCCGACCGGGTGATGGATATCATCACTTTTAATGAAGTTGTTCCAGCCGTCAACCAGATTGAGACACACCCCTTCAATCAGCAAATTGAAACCCAGAAGTTCTTAACCGACAGCAAGGTTCAGATTGAATCGTGGGGTCCGTTTGCTGAAGGCAAAAACAACATTTTTCAAAACGAATTGCTGGCTTTAATTGGCAAGAAATACAGCAAAACCATTGCACAGGTTATTCTTCGATGGCTTACAGAGCGCGGTGTGGTTGCTATTCCCAAATCGGTCAAAAAAGAAAGAATCAAGGAAAACTTCGACATTTTCGATTTCGAATTGAGCGCCGAAGAGATGGAAACCATCACAACGCTTGATATGAAAGTCAGTAGTTTTTTCGATCATCGGGATCCGGCAATGGTGAAATGGTTGGGAGAACGCAAACTGGATTTATAACTCATCGAACAATTATGTAATAAAGTTTCAATTATGAAAAAAGTCTTAACAGTTTTATCCGTAATTATTAGTTTCAGTTTGCATGCTCAACAAACACCCGTCAATACTACCTCTGCCCCGGCGCCGAAAGTGAGCACCGCTTCAGGAATCGTGCGCGGCGTAAATGAAGGAGATGTCGAAAGTTTCAAGGGAATACCCTATGCTGCAGCACCGGTCGGTGAATTTCGCTGGCGCCCTCCTCAACCTGTTAAAGCATGGCAGGGAGAGCTCGATGCGAGCAAGTTTGGTGCGAATTGCGCGGCAGCAGGATGGGGTGGCCCTCCGGGATCAATTCAGGCGGGCTCGTCGGAAGACTGCTTGTTCCTTAATATATGGAGACCTGCTGGGGCTGCAAAAAATGCAAAGCTGCCGGTTATGGTATGGATACACGGAGGCGCTTTCGTGATGGGCAGTGGTTCAGGTCCAGGTGTTGAAGGTCAGTTTGCCAAAAAAGGAGTCATTTTGATTACCATCAATTACCGTCTGGGGCGTCTTGGTCATTTTGCATTTCCGGCTCTGAGTGCTGAGCATCCGGAAGAACCCAAGGGCAGTTACGCCTTCATGGACCAGATCGCTGCACTAAAATGGGTTAATGAAAACATTACCGCTTTCGGGGGCAATCCTAAAAATGTAACCATTTTCGGTTTCTCTGCCGGTGGTGTTTCGGTGCATTCACTTTTGACGATTCCGGCTGCGAAAGGCCTTTTCCAAAAGGCAATCAGTCATTCCGGCGGTGGCCGGGATGGCGTTCTTACCGGCAGGCCGATACGTGATGATAATTCAAATCGTTACTACCCCGTTTCGGCAGAAACAATTGGAAAAAACTTCGCCCACAAACATGGGATTGAAGGTACGGATGCAGCCGCACTGGCCAAACTTCGTGCCCTGAAAGTTGAAGAGATTGTAGACGGTGGACAGGAAACGGATGGTCAGGGAGGTCCCCGTATCTATTCAGGCCCGATTCTCGACGGTAAACTGGTTGTAGAAACTGCTGAGAGTGCTTACAAGGCAGGCAGACAGGCTCGCGTTCCACTGATGATCGGGAATTGCAGTGCGGAAATAGGCGGAGGCTTTATTAATGCAAGCAGTTCAAAGGAAGAACTGTTTTCACTATTCGGAGAACTTAAAGATGAGGCAAAAGCTGCTTACGATCCTGATGGGAACAAAGAATTCGCTGAGGTACAAACAAGGTTTAACACAGATAAGGCATGGGCTGAGCCTGCACGGTTCGCCGCAAGTTCCTTTACCGCTGTTGGTGATCCGGCCTACGTTTTTCTATTCTCTTACGTACCTGCTGCGATGAAGGAGCGGATGAAATATGGCCCCGGACATGGAACCGATATTTCTTTCGCGTTCGACAACCTGGGAATAGGAGGCTTCGGACCTCCTCCTCCCCCTCCAACACCCGGGGACAAAGAGGTAGCCAGGATGATGAACGCCTATTGGGTAAACTTCGCAAAGACTGGCAATCCGAATGGTAAAGGATTACCGAAATGGCCTGTTTACAGTCCCAAAACGAACGAGATCCTCGATATCCAACCCGATGGTAAACCTGTCGGTAAAGCTGATCCAAGGAAAGCGAGATTTGACGTGATTGAAAAGGCAGTGAAGATGGGGGATAAATTACAACCAAATGGCATTTAACCTGCAACATGGAACCATGAAAAATTGCGAATCGCGGGAGTAATCATACAAAAACAGGAATCTTGATCTGGGAAATTGAAGTTTTCGCATATCAAGGTTCCTGTTGTTCCATAGATTTTAAGTGTGTTTAAACATACAGTGATTTTTAAAGCATGAATAAAAAGATCCCTTGTTTTGAGCTATATTGCAAGACCGAAATTATTATTGAAAAGAATATAGTACTAAAAACATCAAAATAAAATTCGCCATGAGACACTTTCGAATTCAAATCTTCTTTCTCTTTTTATTGGCTG
>JANYLE010000409.1 GCA_025363795.1 Mariniphaga sp.
GTTACGGTTCCATGAGGCACCTTATTCACCTTGTACAAATCAGCCTTGCCGCCACCAACGAGAAAGACATTGAAAACAGAAGCCACATCACGGATCACGTAGACGTTGTTCGGATCGGTGCATTTAAGCCCGTCAACCATGAAAGAGTAACTGTGCAGGTCGGATGACAATACCGGCGTAGTGTAACTCCACACCCCTTTGTCGTCTTTGGTCATCACCTCTGAGCCCGGAATCCATCCCTGGGCCGGTAACCAATCACCAGATATTTTAACCTCTTTGGCATTGGGTGCCTGGAAACGGAAGATAACCGTGTTGTCCGCTTTGACTTCGGGCGAAACAATTTCGGTCGCGCCCCATAAGGCTTGCTGGGCAACAGCGTTAAAACCGGTAATTAACAGAAAGGCAAGTGCAATTAAAATTTGTTTTCTCATTGATTTTAGATTTAATCGGGTATGAATTATTTTAAATATAAGTTTTCAGGATTGTCCGTTAAAAAGCAGCACCGACAGGCGATTCAATGTGAACAATTGGCAGATACCTGGGTGGCTACGAAACAATAATTAGTAATTAAAAGCAAAAGTAAAAAAAAATAAAGACGACTCATCTTTTGTTATCGCGCAATATCAAATGGTGCAGCAAATACGTTTAAAACTGCACCCACTTCCGCCTGGATTGTGTTTAACCCGGTCGCCTCTATGCGGCGTTCTGCCCGGATTGCGCATCGTTCTGTTCAGTTACTACGCTGTTCTGCCCGCTTCACCTGAAACACTGTCATGTTGAGCTGCCGCTCTGTCATGTTTGGACGCAGTTCTATCCGGTTAGTGCTTAGCACTGTAAGGTTTGCACATCGTTCTGCCAGGTTTGTGCTTCGCCCTGTTAAGTTGGTGACCTGTTCTGCCCGGATTGCGCGTCGTTCTGTGAAGTTGGGACGGCGTTCTGCCCGCTTAACCTGCCGCTCTGCCGTGTTGGTGCGACGTTCTATCCGGTTCGTGCTTAACACGGTAAGGTCTATGCGGCGTTCTACCGGGTTAGCCCTGTGTTTGGACTGCTTTGCCTGTAGTTCCGGTGTGTCCGGAGCATCATGTTACCGTAAAAATACGGCACTAAAATTTCCGGATCTGACCGGATTGTGTTATATTTATTCATTCAATACACTAAACTTGAAAACCAAAAGTTCTTTTACTGTAAATACAGAAAAAGATAACATGCATGCAGCCTTCCCTCCCGGGAATCAGGCGTTGAAATTCGATACGGACAGGAAGGATCATTAGATAAAGATATGTTTTGCTGACGAAACTTGAAATGAGCATACTCAATCAACATATTTTATTAATCTTAAATTCGACGATATGAAAACAATGAACGTTTTTGTATTTCTGAGCCTGGTCATTTTGGCGGTTTGCTGTACCAAGGACCCGTTTATGAATCAAACTGATCAGCAATCGGATCAGGAGAACAGTTTAAAATCTGCTCTGCCACACCTGAAAATTGCGGTAATGTCGGACATCCACTTTCTGGACCCGACATTGTTAACGAATGGTGCAGCCACGGGAGCTGCATTTCAGACCTACCTCAATTATGATCCCAAGCTGATCCAATTCAGTGGTCCGATTTTATCGGAAGCCCTGGCTGAAATTGTGGCAGCAAAGCCGGATCTTCTGCTTATACCCGGTGACCTGACCAAAGACGGCGAGAAGGTTAGCCATGAAACAATGGCAATTTTGCTTAAGCAGGTTTCGGATCTTGGGATCAAAGTTTTTGTGATTCCCGGAAACCACGACATCAATAATCCTGAAGCAGTGGCCTATAACGGCAACGATGCGACACCGGTGCCTTCCATTTCAGCCGATGATTTTGCAAACATCTATTCCGGGTTTGGGTACCAGGATGCCATTTCGAGGGATGTCAATTCGCTTAGCTATATCTGTGAACCATTCAACAAAGTTTGGATTCTTGGTATTGATGATTGCAAATATTACATGAACGGATCTTTGGCAACAGTAAGCGGATTAATCAAAGAAGGGACGATGAATTGGATTCAGGATCGGCTGGCCGAGGCGAAGAAGAAAAATATAACCGTTTTCGCCATGATGCATCATGGCATCGTGGAACATTATTCAGGACAGCAAACGCTTGATCCGGGCTATGTGACAGACAACTGGCAAATGAAAGCAGATGCCTTGATCGATGCAGGGCTGAGAGTCATGTTTACAGGTCACTACCATGCGAATGATATTACGATGCGGACAAAAGGAAACAATGCATTATTTGATATCGAGACAGGCTCCCTTGTTACCCCGCCAAGTCCATTCCGCATCATCAGTATGGATCCTAACAATATGAACATTGATACAAAACATATCACCACCATCGCGGTTCCTTTTCCCCCGGGACTTGATTTTGTAACCTATTCAAATTTATTCATATCGGGGCATTTGGATGGTATTTTCACCTATATGCTCACGAATAATCCCTATAATGTACCGCTGGCAACAGCAACTACGATAGCTCCTCTTTTCAGAAATGCCTTTATGGCTCATTATGCAGGGGATGAACACATCACGCCGGAAGAAAAGGCGAAGGATGATTATGCCGGTTTGTTGTCTCCTCAGCTGGGAATAATATTACATAACCTATGGACTGATTTGTCCCCGGCAGATAATCAGTACACGATAGATATGCGGAAAAAACTGAAATAATAGATTGTGGTCCTCAGCCACTATGCCACCAGATTGGGGGGAACCGAAAGAACTGTATTTCAAAGTTGGGTACAATTAAAAAAAACCGGAAATACCACACGCTATTGTGATATTTCCGGTTGCCTTTACTTACCTTACTTCCCTATTATGCCTCAGCTTTATCCTTATTTTTCAGCGTTTTGCCTTTGCCATAATCATCGATCAAACGGGCAGCTATGTAATCCCTGATAAAGGATTGGTCATCCAGTAAACCTTCAACCAGGTCATCAAGAATGTCAATCAAATGGCGCATATCGCTGATATTATTGGCGATATCATCACCTGATGATGATTTGGCAATGTTGGTAGTGCTCCGGTTGTCGACGTGTCCCTGGTACTCGGTAATCAGGTTATTGATCTGATCAATTTCATCGTTGGTTACTTTGAACGTGCCAAGATTAGCCATGTGTTTAACGGCAATATCCGTTATGGCTTTGCAACGATTGATCACCTCCTTTTCAGGACCACGCGAAATAGAACTGATAGATACATCCACGAGTGGAATCAGTGCCAAAAGCCTGTTTTTCTTGGCATATGCGCTGATTTTTTTACTCATTTTGCAAGTTTTTGTTGCAAGGGTGTCGAGTGCGTTGTCTTTTGCTGAAGTGTGCCCTTTTCCCGACAGGCCCGACTCGATGGCTCCTTTAGCTGAAATATCAGCCCTTTTCGCCTTCATCTCTTCCATCACTTCAACAATTTCGGACTCATTTTCCCACAATGAAATTCCGCCGAACATGTAAGCCATCACACGATCGGACATGTTTAAAAAATTAAATTCGGTTTGATTCATAGTTTTAAAATTTACATTTAATAAAATTGCACCTACATAACAATCAAATAAACTGTAAAAATATTGGTAAGTATCAGGATGATGCAAGGTATAAAAAATATTTCAAACAAATATAAATTGAGTTAAAAAAAATTCTGCAGAATTAAATTAACAACAAAAGAGGCCATCTCAAATGTAGAATTGAGATGGCCCCTTTAATCTCCTGAGGCTTTTGTCCCGGCCACAGGTTATTGAAATTATTCAAATAATTAATTCACGTTTGGCAAGGTTGGATTTTGCGAATAGGCCAGCCACAACTCGTCAATTGTTTTTCCGGTCAGTTTTTTCCAGATTTCACCGTTATCGTAGGTTTTGTCACGCCCTGCCTGATCCAGTTTTTTTACAATACCCTTGTGACCTGAATATTCTAACCATGCAAGAAACCGGGCAGTAATCCTGTAGCTGTTATCGTAATTCTGTTTTGCTGAAAATTTAGGCAGGCTCCATCCGGCCTTTTCATTACTGACGCCATAGGCATAGCGCGCATAATCAGCAATCCCTTCGGTAAGCCAGCCCGGCATATTGTTTTCATCACCATAAGCCTGAACAATATGCATGGTTTCGTGTGTCACAACATCAATATCATTGGGATGGCTGGTCATATACTTTGCACTAAAAACGACCTTGTCATTGGATGTACCCGCAACGCCATCATAGTCCGGATCAATCACAAACGTGACAAGCTTAGTAACCTTTTTGTTATATTGATTAGCCAATGCCGGATACACTTTGAAATAAGTATCGATGAGCTTCTGGTTGATTTCCTGGCTGAATAATGGTGCTTTACACTCGAAAACCAGCGTATATTTCCCCTTTTTGATGGTTTGCACTTTATCCGTTGATGAAACTGCTGCCGGCTTTTGAGCAAGACCAGTAATTGAAGTCCCTAAAAAGAGCATCAATGCAGTTAAAATTGACCATCGAAGACTGTTTGTATTGTTCATTCGTTTATATCGCTTTTAAGTTATTATATATCTATGGATTGAAAAGCTAATCTTTGATTAGCTTTGACGCTACTCATGGAACTCGCAAGGCGATAAACATTCCCTTTTGTGGCAGCCTGCCATGCTCGTTTCATTATAATTAGTTTAATATTTCGATGTTTTTGTGCAGCAAAGATAAAATCATCCGCCTGATATATTTTATAAAAACAGCGCCCGGTCAGTAATAAATGGCCGGGCTACTATTTTTAATATTTAAAAAATAGCCAGGTGTTTAATGATTCATCAGTTCACACCTGGCTAAAAAAAAGATACGATTAAAACTTAAATGATTACCATAAAGGGTTCTGAACAAGATTAGGATTCTTGTCTATTTCACCTTGAGGAACCGGAAACCAATAGTTTTTCTTTGAAAATTTCCGGTGCTGGTAAACACTGCGTTTAAAGAATGCTTTGGGGTTAGCTGCATTGTCACTATTCTCTGTTCCTGAGAAGTTCATACCCCAAAAATCTCCGTCAATTGTTTGCTCACCTATTTTCCAGCGGCGGATATCACGGTAACGAATACCTTCGCAATTCAATTCAATACGGCGCTCGCGCTGAATTGCCAGTCTCATTTCTGCCTGGGTTAAACCGGCGTTTAATGCAGGAATACCACCTCTTTCGCGAATAAGATTAACGTACTTCAATACATCGGCATTGGTCGGATCAACCTCATTCAAAGCTTCGGCATAATTCAGGTAGGCTTCTCCCAAACGATAAAGAATTCCGGGATGGTAAGGATTAATACCATTTCTTGGGTCATAATCGGGGTGAACTCCTTTACGCAACAAATAGCCATTTTGTGGTGCATCATGGGTTGGGCCACCATCCCATGCTCCGTAATAAAATCTTGTTGTCCGGTTTTCCCTCCTGTACCAGCATTCATTGTAGAGAACTGAAATATAAAAACGGGGTTCGCGACCAACATACATATTATAGGTGCCAGGTAAAGTTACCTTTCCGTCTCCCTGCACCTCAATCCACTTTGTATTTCTAACTTCGGATGTGGTTGAAAATCCTTTTTCGACATAACCAGAGTTTGGATCGCTGATCGGTAAACCATTTTTCATGTAGAAAGCATCAACCAATGATTGTGTAACGCCCAAACCACCATTTCCTCCGGTACCACGGGGAGTTGGATGACTATTACGGTCGTTTATATTACAATCGGGACGGGCAAACAATATTTCTTTATTCCCATCGGTCGTTTTTTTAAACATCATGTTTTGATAAGAGAGGAAAGGGTCAATTGAACCGTCGCTATTGTATTCATAATATAGCTTGTGCCCATTAGCTTCTGCGGCTGTAATCAAATCCTTACAAGCTTCCATTGCTTTGGTCCATTTCCCTGCATCATAAGCAGAATTGAATAATTTCTCCCCTTTATTGTTGACAAAATCTTTGTAGTCAGCATTTCCGTTAACCAACGGGCTGGCAGCAAAAAGCAACATCCTTGCTCTTACGGCAAGGCACATAATAGAAGTTGCCCTTCCGAATTTTTGCGCTTCAGTATACTTTGGTGGTAAAAGTGTAGATAAATCTTTCAACTCTTTATCGACCCAGTTAATCGTTACATCAATTGGCGTTTGTCCCAGTAAAAGGCTGTCTCCCGCGGCATCGGCTGGTGTAAGACCCAGTTTGAATGGAATAGGTCCGTAAACATCGATCATCAATGAATAATAGTAAGCAATTAAAAACCTTGCTTCATATTTCATGTTTAGCGCGTCTGCCTCCGTGAATTTTTGCGCCGGGTTAGCCTTTACATTAGCTATTAAAATATTGGCAGATCGTATTCTTTTGGGGAGTTCGGACCAGTAGTTTGGACTCCAATCAGATGAAGTGTTCCAGTTCCCGGTTTGCTTCGCAAGGACAGTCCATCCAAATTGCTCCCAGCCGGTGGAAGGAGCCATATCGTCGGATAACGGATCAAAGCCAATATCCCTGACATAGCCCCAGACCGGATCAGGTACACTTGCATAAACACCCGCGAGCCAGTCTTCAGTTCTTACTTTATCATTAAACACCATTTCAAGGGTGAGTTGATCATCAGGCATTTTGTCCAGGTATTTAGAACAAGAACTAAATGTACTGATGAAAAGCAGAAGTAATATGTATTTAATATTTTTCATAATCATTCAATTTTCTAATTTGCTTAAATACCTAAAAATTTATCTCTAATCCGACCGATAATGATTTCATTACTGGATACCTTAGGCCATTTGCTGCATCAACCTCCGGATCCCACAGCTTAAATTTGGAAAAAGTTAATAGGTTTGTTCCTCTTACAAATATTCTTGCGTTACTCATATAGGCCTTCGCCAATACATTTTTCGGGAAGTTATATCCTACTTCTGCATTTTTTAATCTCAAAAGACTCAGATCTCTTAACCACCAGGTCGATGACTGATTATTATTGGCATTTTGATAGTCGGATAATCTCGGATAAAAGACATCCTGCCGGGGATTTTCAACTGTCCATCGGTCAACTACATTCGTAAATATATTTCCCATTGAACCATTTGCACTACCCGGCATGAAATTGGCACCACCTATAAGTCTGTACGTTTTTCCCAATCCCTGGAAAAAGAATCCTAAATCAAACGCCTTATACTTAAGATTAGCGCCGAAACCATACACCATCTGCGGGTCATAAGTTCCTCCGATTGCGCAATTGTCCAAAGCATCAATCCTTCCATCCAGATTTATATCCTTATACTTAATATCTCCGGGTCGTACAGGGCCAAATGTATGTACAGGGATATTTGCAGCTAAGGTTCCTTGTTCAATATTGGTGAAATCTTCATTTGTGAAAAGACCATTAGCAACAAGTCCAAATATCTGACCGATAGATTTGCCGGTTGATTCACGATTGGTACCTCTTAATGAAAGCGGTTCATCCTGTTCAATAATGGTATTGACAGCATAGGTAAAGGTTCCACGAACAGAAACGAAAAAATCGTTTGAAATTTGCTTGTTGACATCTATTGACATATCGATCCCTTTATTGTCGACTTTACCAAAATTAGCCCAGGGAGCGTTTATAAATCCACTTGAACCGGGAATCGTTTTCCGTTGCATAAAAATATCACGTCGCATCTCTTTAAAGACATCCGCCTGCAATTCTATAGTGTTCCAAAGTCCCAATTCGAGTCCAAGATCTGCTTTCGTCACTGTTTCCCAGGTTAATCCTGAATTTCCCTGATCACCTTCTCTCCGACCGGCGCGGTTATAGTCATTATCCACGCCCCATTTGTAGCCATCGGTATCGCCAATGGTTGTAATGTACGCAAAACGACGTCCGTCAAGCTGATCATTGCCCACCAAACCATAAGAGCCTCTTAGTTTGACTTTCGAGAAGGTACTTTTAAAAGGGTCCATAAATTTCTCTTCAGAAAGCAACCAACCGGCTGCTACTGACGGGAAAAATCCATAACGTTTTCCGGGTGCGAAATTTTCGGATCCGTTATAGCCAAAATTGAATTCTGCGATGTAGCGTCTTGAATATGAATAGGAAGCACGTCCAGCCATTCCCTGGTATCTGAATGGAAGTTTGGAACCATCATCGTATTGCCTTCTGTTTAATAAAAACATGGCATCAATCGCATGCTCTCCAAAATTTTGGTTATACGTGAAATTTGATTCCATGTAGGTACTTTTATTTCCCCAGTCAGAACCTGTTGAATAATCTAAAAATGATTGTCCATAGGAGGCAATTACAAGTTGCAGATTACCATTAGCATCCCGGCCGATAGCAGGGTTATAATAGTCCGGG
>JANYLE010000428.1 GCA_025363795.1 Mariniphaga sp.
ACGGTTTTTCGTTTTTGAGTTTCCCAAAGTGATGCTTTTGCTTACGCTGATCATCTTCTTTGTCGGAATCATCCGGACCTACTTCACACCTGAGCGAACGCGTAAAGCGCTCGAAGGTAAAAAATTTCGAATTGTGGTTCCGACGCGCAATTGCCATACTCTTTATCGCAGTCGGCTGTTACTCCGTTTTCAATGCATATTTCTAAAAAAATTTAATTTAATTGTTCGGTAATCAACGAACCATATCGCCCGCTATTAATGAAAAACATTAAAAATACCTTTTGGTTGCCCATTGCACTTTTGCCGGTTTGGTTTCTCATTTACCACAACCTGCAACCGGTGACCGATTGGTTAATTGATACCCGACTGGCATTAACCAAAGGTGCGCATCTGACCGAGGCTTTACGGTTTTTCGTTTTTGAGTTTCCCAAAGTGATGCTTTTGCTTACGCTGATCATCTTCCTTGTCGGAATCATCCGGACCTACTTCACCCCTGAGCGAACGCGTAAAGCGCTCGAAGAAAAAAAAACATTTACGGGCAATGTGATGGCAGCAACGCTTGGAATCGTCACCCCGTTTTGTTCGTGCTCCGCCATCCCGTTGTTTTTGGGTTTTGTCGAATCGGGCGTTCCGCTTGGCGTGACGTTCTCATTTCTTATAGCAGCACCCATGATCAACGAAGTGGCCATTATATTATTGTATGGCATGTTTGGCTGGAAGGTTGCCGCCATCTATGTCGGAACAGGCCTGGCCATTGCCATTATTGCAGGTTGGATCATCGGACTATTGAAACTTGAAAAATGGGTGGAACCATGGGTCTATCAAACCCACGTTGGTGAAAGCGGATTGGAAGAGGACCAACTCACTTTTGTCAAACGGATTAATCTTGGGTATGATGCCGTAAAGGAGATTGTAGGCAAAGTTTGGCTATACGTAGCATTCGGGATTGCAGTTGGTGCGGCGGCACATGGCTATGTTCCGGAAGAGTTTATGGCTGCGTTGATGGGAAAATCAGCCTGGTATTCGATACCGTTATCGATTATCATAGGGATTCCACTCTATTCCAATGCGGCAGGAATCGTCCCCATTGTCGCGGTACTGATAGAGAAAGGGGCCTCGCTCGGAACGGCACTTGCATTTATGATGTCGGTGATTGGCCTTTCACTGCCCGAAATGGTCATCCTGCGAAAAGTCCTCAAATTGCCTCTTATCTTTACATTTATCGGAATTGTCGGATTCGGAATAATGATCGTCGGGTATTTATTTAATTATATTTTCTGAACTTTGGGGAGCTGAATCAACCAGGAGATTGTATCCTCAGTCAAACGATTGCCGTTGATGGCAATCCCAAAAACAGGAACAAGTGCATGAACTTTTAAAAACAAAAAATATGAACTTAACATCCATACCCCAGTTTCAGGATTTCAACATCGAAGGGATCAAACATATTTCCCCAACCGACGCCTATTCAGCGATCAGGCAGGGTGAAGCCTTTTTGCTTGATGTGCGCGAACCCAACGAGACGATGCTCGAAACAGTTAAAATGCCAGATGTTATTTATCATCCAATGTCAGTGATCATGGATCGATTGGCAAATATCCCGACCGATAAAATGGTTATTACGGCCTGTCCGGGAGGCGTTCGAAGCCTGAAAGTTGCCAACATCCTGGTTGGTCAGGGGTTTACCAATGTGGTCAATCTTGATGGCGGTTTAAAAACGTGGATAGCCATGGGACTGCCTTTCGGCAGAAATGCTTTATTCGGCTGCGGTTGTAAATCACAACCTGTTGTCCCTGAAATAAAACAAATCTGGAAAATGACACCAGGTCCCGATACCAAAAAACAGGAATAGCGGGCGACTAAATCCATTATCCGGAAATATTTCATCAACCTGTTTTGCTGAGTTTTGAATACTAACTATAAAATCAACTTCAATGGAAACAAATTCGTTAGGTTTTATCGGTGGTGGCCGCATCACCAAAATTTTCCTTCAGGCTTTTGCCAACAAGCAACAACTATTCAGCCGCGTAGTGGTTTTCGACACCAATACTGAGGTTCTCCATTCTCTGAAAGAACAGTTCCCAGACATTGAAATTGCCGAAAACCTGCAACGCGTGGCACAACAGTCCACGGTATTCATTGCACTGCACCCGCCCCTGATCATGGAAACGCTTGAAAAAATTGGAAACTATGTGGATGAATATGCCCTGGTGGTTTCGCTTGCGCCGAAAATCACACTTGAAAAGATCGCGTCGAAACTCAAAACCCGGAACATCGTGCGGATGATTCCAAATGCCACTTCCTATATTAATGAAGGTTACAATCCCGTGACTTTTGCCGCCGGCTTTGATCCCGACGATCAACCTGCCGTACTCGATATGCTCCGGCTACTTGGAAACACGTTTGAAGTGGCAGAACCCAAACTGGAGGCGTATGCTATCCTTTCGGCCATGCTGCCCACCTATTTCTGGTTCCAGTGGATTGAACTGGGCAAACTCGGCGTTCAGATGGGACTAACCGAAGCGGAGAGCAAAGCCACTGTTCAGCAAACATTAATTGCCGCGATCAACCTGCTTTTCGAATCGGGGCTTTCGCCCGAAGAAGTAACCGATCTGATTCCTGTAAAGCCAATCAGCGAAAACGAACCGCAGATTAAAGAAATCTATCAGGCAAAACTGATGGGATTATTTGGAAAGATTAAGCCATAAAAGACGGGTTAAGACAGTACCCAAAATTGCAGTTGCTCTGCGGTTTGATGGTGAAGGAAACCCCGTATCCGAAAAAATACAGCGTCCGATAAACTTAAATTACTTTTCCATTGTTTCTATCTTTTGACGCAAATTTGCGCGAATAATTCTATTTACCAACATTAAAAACAAACGATTATGAAAAGAACAAGTATGTTATCAGCCTGTTTGTTCCTTGTCGTTCTTTTAACGGCAAGTGTAGCATTATCGCAGACTTCTGCGGAATACAAGTCAAAGATTGCAGTGATCAATAAGGAAATGGCAAAGGACATGATCGAAGGCAATATGGAAAAAACCCTCGCGTTGTACACGGACGATGCCATTTCGATGCCCAGCAATGAACCAATGCGCGAAGGCATTGCAGCGATCAGGAAAGCCAGTGAAGAAATGGCTAAAACCGGATGGAAATGCGAGGCATTCGAGGCCAATACGCTAAAAGTCATGGTGAATGGTAAGGAGATAACCGAAATTGGGACCTACAAGATGAGTATGACAATGCCCGGCATGGATATGCCCATGGACGACAATGGCAAATACCTTACCGTCTGGGAAAAGCAAAAAGACGGATCCCTGAAAATGAAAATTGAAATCTGGAATTCGGATATTAATCCAATGAGCAAGATGAAACCGATGAATTAGACGGGATCAGCGAAGCAATAATTTAGCGGAATATAAATCCATCAATTCAATACTATTCCGGGATTCCTCCCAATTTCGGAAATGGAATCCCGGAATAAAATCTTCTCCCGGCATAATCCTTCCATGCGTTTCCACATCCTATATAATACACCCCAAAGCAGATTTCCACGTGAGAGAAGTGTCCACTCATTTTCAAATTCAGTGACCTACACTTCGAAATCCATATTCATCACGTAATCGAGTACAAAATCTTCATCATCCGAAAGTTCAACGTAACACGACCGCTCAACAACATCCTCAATTACCTCATCGAACTGCACCGACTTCAGCGCTAGCAAAGCCCCTGTTCCCGAAGTGTTTCCAAGCGAAATGGTTTTAAATTCCATCTCCTTGGGCAGCATCCCGATTGTAACGGCACACTTTACATCGATGTAACTTCCGAATCCACCGGCAAGGAAAAGCGCATCCAGGTCTTCGAACGTAAGTGAAGCTTTTTTCATTAAAACATTTACGCCAGCCATGATGGCCGACTTCGCCAGTTGCACTTCGCGGATATCCTGTTGGGTCAGCACGATTCTTTTGGTTCCCGAAAGGTGATCCTCCGGAACGATCACAAAATCGTCAGACAGCAAACCGTCACTTTGGACAAGTTTGTTCTCAATCAAATAAGCAACCACATCAATAAGCCCCGACCCGCACAGTCCGGCCGGAACACTGTTCCCGATCACATGATAACCCTCCGTTCCAAAAATGCTGATCGCCCCTTCGACAGCGCTCATGCCGCAACTGATATTCGCCCCTTCAAAAGCCGGACCCGCGGCCGTGGCACAACACCAGATTTTCTCAGGTGTGATCAATGCCAACTCACCGTTCGTACCGATATCCATCATCAAAAACCGCCGGTAACGGTCCGAAGGTTTTATTGATGCAATGCCGGCTACGATATCAGCACCGACGTATGCGGCGATGGACGGCAGTATTTTTACCTCGGCTTCGGGATGACAATGAAGCGCTAACGCCTTCCCTTTCAGAATTTGTTCGCCGACAAATGCGGGCGTAAACGGAGCCAGCGCGATGGGTAACGGATCAACGCCAAGTAAAAGATGAAGCATGGTCGTATTCCCGGCAACGGTGATCTTTACGAGCTCATCGCGGGTGATCCCTGTTATTTCGGCAAAATGAACCAGTTGCACATTGATGGCAGAAAGGATTTCTGTTTGTAGTATTTTGAGTCCGTCCGCATTGAGCGCGGTATAATTGATCCGCGAAATAACATCGGCGCCATATTTCGTTTGCGGATTCACAGCTGCCCTTGTTTCGATAATGCTCCCCGTAACCAGGTTAACGAGGTAAAAAGCGAGGGTGGTGGTCCCGATGTCGATCGCAACACCATGCGGAAAATAGGACAAACCTGCCGGAGCGCCCGGATCAAAAGCTAACTGGGCAGTGTGTTCATGCTGTTCGACGAGGATTTTTGCCTCCCGTTTTTCGGGAAGCACAATTTCGATATCACTTAAAACAGGATAAATACAGGAAGTCACGACCCCCTCCCCTTTTATAAGGACCTTGCACTTTCCGCAGGTTCCGTTTCCGCCGCAAGGCGAATAAAGATCAAAACCATGATCCTGAAGCTCCTTTAAAAGGGTATTTCCTTCCCCAACCGGAATGGTTACAATGGAATCTTTCTGAAGTATTTTTATTTCAGGCATAAATGGCGCGCGATTGATTGGATTGAAGCCGCTAATATACCAATAAACAATTTTTCAATTTTAATAACCGTCATTGCGAGCGCAGCGAATCAATCCCGGATAAACCGGATTGGCATTTCCCGGAATGGAATTGGCATAATCAACTTTGTTTGGAGGTTTTCTGAATCGGAATTGGCACAATTAACTTTGTTTGGACGTTTTCGGATTCGGAATTGGCATAATTAACTTTGTTTGGAGGTTTTCTGAATCGGAATTGGCACAATTAACTTCGTTTGGACATTTCCGGAATCAGAAATGGCACAATTAACTTTGTTTGGACGTTTTCAGAATCGGAATTGGCACAATCAACTTTGTTTGGACGTTTTCTGAATCGGAAATGGCATAATTAACTTTGTTTGGACGTTTTCGGATTCGGAATTGGCACAATCAACTTTGTTTGGACGTTTTTTGAATTAAGATCCTTTAACATGCTTGAACCGGAAGGGATATCCTGAAAATAAAATTTTCAATTTCTTCATTTTATCTGGGAACAGGACAAAAAACCGATTTTTTACTGCATTTACCACATAAATCGACTAAAATCCGATCCGTTTTAGTTTTTTTCACCCTAAAACATAAAATAAATTGCATTTTCAGTTACTTTTTTAAAAACCACACGTATTTTCTGGAATAATCAAAAAAATATTATTTCTCACAAAAAACGATCCTATGGAAAAACTAATTGTTCCTTCTATTCTGTCGGTCACCGATGTCGTTTCAATGAGCGACCGCATTTTTAAAATCATCCAAAAGCTGATTGGAAACGATCAAAAGCTAAACGGGCTTTATGAAAAAGCAAACCTGGTTTATAAACGGCTCGTAAAAAACCAGAAAACCACGAACAAAAGCAGGCTAACCGAAGAATTGGTTAACCTCGACAAGCAACGCGACCGCGCCTTTGTTGCCTTGCGCGACATTCTGCACGGGATGTCAATTTCATTGATTGAGGAAGTTAACAGCAGTGCAGCCAAACTTTATGCGACCATCGACAAATATGGGGTAAATGCCTACAGACTTGGTTACAAAGCCGAAACGTCTGTTTTAATTTCATTGTTTGCAGATTTCGATCTGGCTGACCGAACACAATTGTTGGCAGATATTGGGGCGCTCCCCTTTTACGAATCGTTAAAAAACGCGCAAGCGGCATTTGATGCGGCGAGCAGTCAGAAGTCGGACGAGAAAACTGTCCTGACCAGTGAGACAGAAGCAGCCACCTCAATAATGGCGGAGATGATCCCTGCACTGACGAGCCTTGTTTCCCTTGTACAACTTTATACCCAGACGGATGCGGAGACCTACGGTGAATCTTTTAACCAGATTGTGACGTGTATCACCGAAACCAACGCAACGGCCCGTGCCAGAAAAACACGGAAGGAAAATGAACCCGTTGTGGTTAAGGTAACCCAACCCGAAAAATAGCAATACGAAAATTGGATAAAGAGGGGTGTTTCGGTTTGACCCGAATCGCCCCTTTTTTTGTGCTCAAAAAGTAGGAATTCTCCATTTGCAACCCCTAGGAAAATTTTCTTCAATAAAATATGTCGTAAGAATACGTCATTTAAAATCTTTGTCGTATCTTTACGACATTAAAAAAAGGAAAACATGAACAAGTCAGAAAAATTCGACGACAATTTACAGGAGCTGGCACGCTTTGCCAAAGTCATTTCGCACCCGGCGCGGCTGGCCATTCTTCAGTACCTGGCCGAAACCAAAACCTGCATCTCGGGTGACATTTCGGACTTTTTGCCGTTAAGCCGCACCACCGTTTCGCAACATTTAAAGGAACTGCGCGACTTAGGGTTGATTCACGGAGATATTGAGGGATTAAAGATCAATTATTGCCTGTGCGGAACAGAAATTGATCGTTTCCTTCAACTGTTTGATAATTTTTTCGGAAATATCAAATCTGCAAGTATCAGTTGCTGCTCAGCCGAGGATTCGAAAAGCCGGCAATAATCAACTTCAAATCAGTCATTAGCACATTAGCAAATTAGCACATTAACGCATTAGCACATTAACGCATTAGCACATTAAATATGAAGGTATTAATACTTTGTACAGGGAACAGTTGCCGGAGCCAGATGGCACACGGCTTTTTACAGTCGTTCGATAAAGATCTCATTGTCCGTTCGGCAGGCACGCAGGCTTCGGGACACCTCAACGAAAAAGCAGTTGCGGTTATGAAAGAAGCGGGAATCGATATCAGTCACCACACCTCCGATTCGGTAGACAAATACCTCGGTGAAGAGTGGGATTACGTAATAACAGTTTGTGGCGGAGCCAATGAATCGTGTCCTGCATTTATCGGGAAAGTAAAACACCGCATCCATATCGGATTTGATGATCCGTCGCATGCCACGGGAACCGATGAATTTGTATGGAGCGAATTTATCCGCGTCAGGGATGAAATCAGGGATCAATTTTATGAGTTCTATAAAAAAATCAGCAATTAGTCAATTCGACAATTTGCAAATTCGGCAATGAGGAAATTCGGCAATTTGACAATTTGTGAATTCGACAATGAGTAAACTTACTTCTTAGGTTGTTTTATCTTCATGAAGTTTAATTGTCACATTGTCTAATCGTCCAATCGTTTAATTGTCAAATCGCCGAATTGTCAAATTTTCCAATTGTCTAATCGTCGAATCGTCCAATCGTCCAATTGTCACATTGTCGAATCGTCTAATTGTCAAATCGCCGAATTGTCACATTTTCCAATCGTCGAATCGTCACATTGTCTAATTGTCTAATTGTCTAATTGTCTAATTTAATTATCATGAAAGCAGAAGATTTAAAACATATCGTCAAAGAAAAATACGGAGAAATTGCCAGTCAAAGCAAGTTAATCAATCAATCATCCTGTTGCGGGAGTACAAGCTCTTGCGGGGATGTTGACTATACAATATTCAGTGATGACTATTCGGGTCAGGAAGGTTACAATCCCGATGCAGATTTGGGATTGGGTTGCGGAATTCCCACCAATTATGCGGCAATCCGAAAAGGTGATCATGTCCTTGATTTGGGAAGCGGTGCCGGAAACGATTGTTTTGTAGCCCGTGCCATCGTTGGTGAAACAGGGAAAGTTACAGGTTTAGACTTTACGGAAGCGATGCTTCAAAAAGCTAATGAAAACAAGCAAAAACTCGGTTATGCCAATGTTGATTTTGTAAAAGGCGACATCGAAGAGATGCCATTGCCGGATAACAGCTTCGACGTTGTTGTTTCAAATTGCGTGTTAAACCTGGTGCCCGACAAGATCAAAGCCTTTGCAGAAATCAGTCGGGTTTTAAAGGCAGGTGGTCATTTTTGTGTTTCAGATGTGGTTATCAAAGGGGATTTACCCGAAAAACTTCGCAAAGATGCAGAGATGTATGCCGGTTGTGTATCGGGTGCTATTGATATGGACGAATACCTTGGGATCATTCGCAAAAAGGGATTTCAAAATGTTACCATTCATAAACAAAAGGAAATTTCCATTCCAACCGATATTCTCGCAAATTACCTGACTTCTGATGAAATTAAGAGTTTTGAAAATGGGGGAAGAGGGATATTTAGTATTACGGTTTCGGGAGATAAGAATTAGGTGATTTGACAATTAGTCAATTAGACGATTCGGCAATGAAGGAATTAGTCAATGAGGGAATTAGTCAATTCGACAATTTGTTAATTAGTCAATGGGGGAACTTACTTCATAGGTTGTTTTATCTTCATGAAGTTTAATTGTCAGATTGCCTAATCGTCCAATCGTTTAATTGTCACATTGTCTAATCGTCGAATTGTCGAATCGTCGAATTGTCACATTACCGAATTATCACATTGTCTAATCGCCGAATTGTTTCATTGTCGAATTGTCACATCGTCTAATCGCCGAATTGTTTCATTGTCTAATTGTCACATTGTCTAATCGTCGAATTGTTTCATCGTCGAATTGTCAATGAGTCAATTCAAAAATGAGTAAATTCGAAGATGGGAAGATTGGAAACTTAAATAGTAACTCTGAAAACGAAGAAAATGAATGAGGAATTTAAAGAAAACGCGATTATCAAATTAACCTTTGAATTTGCATTGCGAATCATTGATTTTTGTGATGAGCTGGATAACTTAAAGAAATTTGCCCTTTCAAATCAGTTATTAAAATCCGGAACTTCGATAGGCGCGAATGCCAGGGAAGCTCAAAACGCTGAAAGCAAAGCCGATTTCATTCATAAGTTTAAAATATCAGCAAAAGAGGTTGAGGAGACAGAATATTGGTTGCTACTTTGTCAACATTCCCCGAAGCTTCCTGATACAACTCATTTATTGACAGAATTGGAACCAATTAAAAAGATAATTACGAAGATAATTGGGACATCAAAACGGAATTAAAATTAGTCAATTCGACAATTTGCTAATTTGACAATGAGGAAATTAGTCAATTTGTGAATTAGTCAATGGATTGAATTAGTCAATTTGGCAATTTGCTAATTTGACAATGATGAAATTAGTCAATTCGACAATTTGTGAATTAGTCAATGAGGGAACCTACTTCAAAGGTCGTTTTATCTTCATGAAGTTTAATTGTCGAATAGTCACATTGTCTAATCGTCGAATTGTCACATTACCGAATTGTCACATTGTTTCATTGCCGAATTGTCTAATCGTCGAATTGTTTCATTGTCGAATCGTCACATTATCACATCATAAAAGACACAAACATGTCATCATTATTAAAAATAAAAAGCGCACAACTAAAAGGTAATGCCTGGCTTAAAGGCTTGTTTGGCGTTGAGAAAGAAAATATCCGTGTCGACAAACATGGGATGATTTCGCAAACGCCACATCCCGCAATTTTTGGCGACAAACTGAATCATTCGTACATCACCACCGACTTTTCGGAAAGTCAGGTTGAGATGATTACGCCGCCATTGCCATC
>JANYLE010000470.1 GCA_025363795.1 Mariniphaga sp.
CAGTTAATTTATAGACCAAAGTCAGTATCTGAAATCTGTTCATAGTCATATTCACAGAGATTTTGGAGGTCCCAGTAGTCATCACAAATGTTGCATGAAGCAGCATCAACATACCCTTCCTCAATTAAATCAAGGGTGTCATCGTGTGGGCAAAAGAATTCTCCACAGTGTTTACATCGTATGTTCATGGTCGTAGTTATAAAAGTCCGTTATCAGCGAATGAATAATAATCTCCTTCCGGAGACAGAATAAGATGATCCAGAAGCTGGATATCCATTAGATTGCCTGCTTCCTTTATCTTTTGGGTTAATCGCGTGTCACTTTCGCTTGGGTTTAAATTCCCGCTGGGGTGACAATGTCCAACCAAAATTCCGGAAGCGTTTGCTTTGATTGCTGCTTGAAAGATTATGCGAATGTCAGTGACGGTGCCACTTATTCCACCTTTAGATACATTCATTATTCCGAGGACAGAATTAGCCCGATTCATTAATAAGAGTTTGAATTCCTCTACATGTTCGATAGTATCAGGATTCCATGTCTCGTTGAATAAATTGAAGGCATCCTTACTACAGGTTACCTTTGGTCTATCAGAAGCTTTCACCTTCGATTTATAGATTAGGCTCACTTCAGCAATGTTTGTTTGCAATGTTTTCATAATAATTGAATAAGGATTAATAAAAATGAAAAAGCCCGGCCGCTCGGACCAGGCGAATAAGTTTAGAAACAAAAAATCTCATAAAATAAATCATGAGAAGTAAGCAGCGCCTGATTTAAGCGATCCAGACATCATCCGGCAAAAAGAGCGGTCGTAACCGAGCAACTATGTCAAGGTTTAAGCATTAACCGGCAGGAGCCGAACTTGAACTGGTGAGCGTTTATGGCAGGGAGCAGGTATTTACCTGGCTTTTAGAAAAACTAAAAGATAAATATGATTATATATTTATTGATTGTCCTCCGGCTATCGGCATGCTTACTGTGAACGCACTTGTTGCCAGCGATTATTTATTGATATCCATGCAGGCGGAATTTCTTCCCTTAAAAGGCCTTCGCGTTTTTATGCAACATATCAGAACAATAAAAAGGTTGAACAGTAAGCTGGAAGTTCTCGGATATGTGCTTACCCGATATGATGAAAGGAAAGTAATGAACCGGCAAATATTTAAGAAAAGGAAATTCATAAAAAGGAGGACCCATTGAAGGAAAAGGAGAAAGGCAAATCGAAATAGATGATATAGTTGAGTCAATGTGATAGTACTTTTAGAGGTTACTAAAAAAGGGCTTCCATAATAAATAAATGACATGAAAAGGAATACCAATGATATGAATTTAGTATCTGGTGAAAATGAAATCCCGCTGGAATTTCAATATCTGGAACAGCTGATCGCTTTTCGTTTGGGCTATGGTCGGATACCTTCATTCCCGGATATCCATCTGTGGAGTTCACCCCTGAAAAATTTTATACTGAATGCGCAACTGACGGATCAGGAAGATACGATCTGCCTGATGCTGATTGCCCTCGCTCCCCATGCCATTCCGGAACTGTTCGACAAGGCCATCCAGGAAAAAATAAAATCTTCGGGAGATTTTCCGGAAATAGGCGGTGTGCGTGGAAAAAATTTCCGCGGGTTTCTGCCTACCGGTCAGACAGCAGTTTTCCTGCTGTGAGGTGATGACCGGGGAAAACGGCTGGAAATTGAACAATTATTCTGGTCAGACAGGGAATTGGCGCGGAAGAAAATTCTTTGGCTGGAAGACCTGCCCCAGGGCGAGCCCGTTATGAGTGGTAAGATCATAATGGCACTGGATTATGTTGGTCAGTTTTTATTTGGCGCATCTGCTCCACCTCATTTCAGCACAAGTTTCCCGGCAAAGCGGATCAATACCCTGTTGGGCTCCATGGATATTATGATGAATAACGAAATAATAAGACATTACCGGAATTTAAAAGAATGGATTGAATTCAATCCGCACCTGATGGATGAATGGGATATGAAAAAAAGATTGAGGCAGGGATACCGGGTATTGTTTTTCGGTCCCGCTGGTACAGGAAAAACCTTAACGGCAACTGTACTGGGAAATGAAACTGCGAAAGAGGTGTATAAAATCGATCTCTCGATGGTCGTATCCAAATACATCGGGGAAACAGAAAAAAATCTCGAATTATTGTTTGCCCGGGCGGAAGACAAAGATTGGATTTTATTTTTTGATGAAGCCGATGCCATTTTCGGAAAAAGGACCAGCGTAAGGGACGCTCATGATAAGTATGCGAACCAGGAAGTTTCATATTTGCTCCAGAGAATTGAAGAATTCAACGGGTTGGTCATTTTGGCCACTAATATGAAAAATAATATTGACGATGCGTTCATCAGACGATTCAATGACATTGTAAAGTTCAGTATACCCAATGAAGAGGAAAGAAAAGAAATATGGGAAAAATCTTTTCCTAAAAATTCAGATTATGGTGATGTACCTAACAAGGTAAAGAAATATGAACTTACGGGTGGAAATATTATTAATATAATCCATTTTGCAGGCATACAGGCGGTAAAAAGGTATGAATCGGTCAGCAGTCAACAAATAAAAGTGGTTTCATCAAATTTTTACAGCTTAGAAATACAAAACTGATTGAAAAACTCGAGAAAATTCTCCTGGAGGATAAGGCAAAGGATTATGAAGCTAATCTTAAACCGATGAGCATAAACAACTTCAACAAGATAATCGATAAAACTATTGAAGATGCAAAACAAGGGAATATTGTTAACGCCCGGGAATTAAAAGGCTGGCATTGGCTAAGACTCTGAGATTATAAAACATTAAAATATGTGGTGG
>JANYLE010000479.1 GCA_025363795.1 Mariniphaga sp.
GTCCAGAACATGGTTCCCGCAATTCATGCAGTTTCCATTCATATCGAGACCGGTGATGATCGTTTTGTCAGGTTCCCTGATAATGAGCGTATGATTACATTCATGGCAAAATGTTGTATCGCGTGAAGTATCGACGACATTACCAAGATAAACATATTTTAAGTGTTTTTTTGCGATTTCGTAAAGATCGAGTAATAAGTTGATGGGTGTGCTCGCAATTTTTAGTTGGTAATCAGGAAAATACCTCGATATGTGAAACGGCGTCTGATCTCCTGTTTCCTTTGAAATCCACCGAACCATCTCTTCAAACTCGGCATAATTATCATTCATCCCGGGAATGACAAGATTGGTAATTTCGAGATGTTTTTTTGCCAGGGCGATCCTTTGTATTGTCTTTTTTACCGGCGAGAGTCTCGACTGGGTTATCGATTTATAGAAACTCTCCGAAAATGCCTTCAGATCGACATTGAAGGCATCAATGTATGGGATTAATGCTTCCAATGGTTCACGATTGATATAACCATTGGTAACCATCACGGTCTTAAGTCCGGCAGGTATAGCCAGTTTCGCAACCTCAATCATGTATTCATAAAAAGTGCCGGGCTCATTGTAAGTAAAAGCAATCCCGATATTTCCGGCCTCATTGGAGGCAAGTTTTACAATTGATTCGACGGAATAAGAATTTGGTTGGTTATAACTTTCCGGTGTTGCCTGCGATATCCTGTAGTTCTGGCAAAACATGCATTTCATTGTGCAACCTAACGATCCGATTGAAAGAATTTTCGATCCGGGATAGAAGTGGTAAAGAGGTTTCTTTTCAATGGGGTCGAGTCCCATGGCAGTCACTTTTTCGAAAAGTTCGCTGTAAAGATTCCCTTTTTTATTGATCCGGACATTGCAAAGCCCATGCTCATTGTCCCCAATTACACAGTAGTGGGGGCAGAGTTTGCATTTGACAATGCCATTTTCGAGCGTTTTATAATACAGTGCCCTTTTCATCCTGAAATTCTTTCAACAAATTTACAACATTCTTATTGTTTTTGTACGGAAAAATCTTCTGGAAGGTTAGAAAGATTATAGTGATATAATGCTATATTTGATTTTCATAACTATGGTAATAAGGTTGAAAGACAAATTGTTTTAGAATCTGCCAATGTTATTTATCTGAAAACATGATTTTTTGAATCTCGTAATTTGTAATAAGGATGTCCCACATTTCCACAATTTTAGAACAAACTTCTTTTTCATCGGCCGACCTGCAGCAACTTTTGCTGTGCGACGGTGAGGAGAAGCGTCTGTTATTTAAAAAAAGTGGTGAAGTCAAAGATTTAAATGTTGGCAATAAGGTTTATTTCAGGGGATTAATTGAATTTTCAAATGTCTGCGATAAAGATTGTTACTATTGCGGTATCCGGAAATCAAATCGTACAGCCCGGCGCTATAATCTGACAGATACTGAGATATTGGATGCTGCCCGGTTTGCAGATGAGAATAAGTTTGGTTCAGTGGTTCTGCAATCGGGTGAAAATAGTTCCCCTGCTTTCTCAGATCGGATTGAGCGCCTGGTTAGGCAGATCAAGCACATTAGTGAAGGACGGTTAGGAATTACGCTATCGGTAGGAGAACAGACCGAGACGGTTTACCGGCGATGGTTTGAAGCCGGGGCCCACCGGTATCTTTTACGCATTGAAACAACCAATCCCTTGCTTTACCACAAAATACATCCTGATGATGAACTTCACGACTTTAACCATAGGTTGGATTGTCTTCATTCACTTCAACGATTAGGTTATCAGGTTGGCACCGGGGTGATGATTGGTTTGCCTTTTCAGACGACAGCCGATCTTGCCAATGATTTGCTTTTTTTTCAACAATTTGGAATTGATATGGTTGGAATGGGACCTTATATCGAACACTCCGAAACGCCGCTTTATGAATTCCGTCACGAACTTTTGCCCATTCAGGAACGGTTTGATCTTTCGTTAAAAATGATCGCCATTCTCCGTATCCTGATGAAAGATATCAATATTGCTGCAGCCACAGCACTTCAGGCCATTGATCCGCTTGGTCGCGAGAAGGGAGTCAAGGTTGGAGCAAACATCATCATGCCGAATATCACCCCCGGATTCTATCGCAACGATTACAGCCTGTACCAAAACAAGCCGTGTATCGACGAAGAGCCTGCCCAATGCAAAGGTTGTCTTGATGCCCGCATCGCACTTGCTGATGGCGAAATTGGTTATGGAGAGTGGGGGGATTCAAAACACTTTATGAAGAATAAAGAGAATAATGAACTGAAGAATTAGTTTTTGGTTCCATATCTATGGAATCTGGGATAATGAATAAATGGTATATTGGTTTTCAGGAGGATATTGTTTTTCATTCTCCAGATTTTATTGAATTATTTTGGGTAAAGAAGCGCATTGTTATGTATTTAAAAGATTATATTTGTACATAATCAAAATAGAGTTCCCAAAACTTGTTTTTTAAAATTTTATGACCGCAATTATGGAAAATCTACTACCAATTGTTATCGGAGCTGTGGTCCTGTTTCTCTTTGCAGGAATACGCATTGTCAGACCTACTAACCGCGCGTTAGTAGAACGGCTGGGCAAATACAGCCATTTTGCAACCCCCGGCTTTAACTGGATTATACCGGGAATTGATAAAATGTATAAAATAAATATTACTGAAAAGATGATCAATGCTGAACCTCAGGAAATTATCACCAACGATAATTTGAATGCCAGGGTTGATGCCCAGGTTTATTTCAAGATTAAAGCTGACGAGGAGAGCGTGAAAAATTCTCAGTATAATGTGAATAGCATTGAATACCAGATAGTCAACCTGGCACGTACGACTTTGCGTAATATCATCGGTACGATGACCCTGAAATCGGCGAATAGTGAACGTGGCAAAATCAACAAAGAACTTCATGGAACGCTGCTTGAAGAAACCATGAACTGGGGAATTGAAATTGTCCGTACTGAACTGAAGGAAATTGATCCTCCAAAAGATGTTCAGGAAACGATGAATAAGATTGTAAAGGCTGAGAATGAAAAAATTGCAGCTATCGATTTTGCGACAGCCACAGAAACCAGGGCTGATGGTGAAAAGCGTGCTGAAATCCGTCGTGCTGAAGGGATTAAGCAGGGAGCTATTTTACGTGCAGAAGGGGAGGCGCAGGCCATTCAATTGGTGAATGAAGCTGCAGAGAAATATTTCGTCGGAAATGCCCAGATGCTGCGAAGGATACAGGCCATGGAAACATCATTAAAGGATAATTCGAAAATTGTAGTTCCTACAGGATCCGACCTTGTAAATGTGATGGGTGAAATGGGTGGTGTAATTCCAATCAAAAGTAAAACGGATAGAATAGTCTCTCCGCCGGACGTACAGAAAATGTAGCAAATAAAAATCAACTGCATTTTATATAAAAGCTTTTTGGGAACTGAATAGTTTCTGAAACATCAAATTACCTTATATTTTAAATCTTTGTAATGGAAAATCTGATACCGATTATAATTGCTGCAGTAGCATTATTTTTGCTCGCAGGGATCCGTATTGTACGGCCAACACAACGTGCACTGGTCGAGCGGCTTGGGAAGTACAGTTATTTTGCCAGCCCGGGCTTTAACTGGATTATTCCGGTTATAGATAAAATGTACATGATCAATGTCACCGAGATAATGATTAATGCACAGCCGCAGGAGATTATTACCAATGATAATTTAAATGCAAGTGTGGATGCGCAGGTCTATTTCAAGATTAAATCTGATGAGGAGAGCGTGAAGAATTCGCAATACAATGTGAACAGCATTGAGCAACAGATTGTAAGTCTGGCCCGAACCACTTTGCGTAATATCATTGGTACAATGACGCTTAAATCAGCCAACAGCGAAAGGGGTAAAATCAATAAGGAACTTCATAACACACTGCTCGTCGAAACGCTGAACTGGGGGATTCAAATTGTCCGTACTGAACTGAAGGAAATCGATCCTCCAAAAGATGTGCAGGAAACGATGAATAAGATTGTAAAGGCCGAGAATGAGAAGATTGCGGCCATAGATTTTGCTACTGCTACGGAAACAAGAGCTGACGGTGAAAAACGGGCTGAAATCCGTCGTGCAGAAGGGATCAAGCAGGGAGCTATTTTGCGTGCAGAAGGTGAGGCGCAGGCCATTCAATTGGTGAATGAAGCTGCAGAGAAATATTTCGTCGGAAATGCGCAGATGCTGCGAAGGATACAGGCCATGGAAACTTCGCTGAAGAACAATTCGAAAATTGTTGTTCCTACAGGTTCTGACCTTGTCAATGTAATGGGAGCGATGGGCGGCTTAATTCCGCTAAAAGATAAAGAGTAAACTACTGGAAAAATTTTGAGAGTTTCTTTAATGCTGATGGCCGCGTGAAAACGACCACTTTATCGCCGGGAATGATTTGGGAATTGCCTGAGGCAATATATCCCTGATCGTTACGTATATATCCGCCGATCGTTGCCTCTTTTGGGAAATCCAGGTCACGTATCAGTGACTTTGTCACTTTAGAACCTTCTTTGACAATAAATTCAAGCGCTTCTGCGTCCGTAGCCGTAAGGTATTTTACATGAGAAACTTCTGCCCGCATCGTATAACGATAAATATAGGATGCTGCAAGTAGTTTTTTGTTAATTACTCCGCCAATTCCGATCTTCTCTGCAAAATCGATGTAATCGATGTTTTCAACTTCAGCAATTGTCCTTTTGACCCCCATCTTTTTGGCAAGCTGGCACGAAAGAATATTGGTTTCAGAATTTCCTGTGACAGCTATAAATGCATCCATCTGTTCAATCCCTTCCGACTTCAATAACTCTAAGTCTCGGCCATCACCGTGAATGACAAGGGCATTATTTACCTTACTTGTCACCTTAATAGCGCGTTCTTTGTTTTGCTCAATGATCTTAATATTAAATCCATCACCAAGCCTTAACGCAGTTTTCATTGCTATCCGGCTTCCTCCAAGGATCATCACATTTTTAATTACATACTTTTCCTTCCCCGCTTTTTGAAGAATAGATTCTATCGTAATCGGTTTGGCCACAAAAAATACTAAATCATCCGCTTCAATAATGTCTTCACCATGCGGAACAATGGTTTCCGAATCGCGTGCGATTGCTACAATCACAAAGTCACTGATTTCTCTGTGGAGATCTTTGAGCGGGATACCAAGGATTGCTGCATTCTCTCTGACTTTCACAGCAAATAATACCAACTTTCCACCGGAGAATTCGAAGATTTGTCGCGTACTGGTTTGTTTAATATTTGTAACAATCTCTTTCGCAGCAAGATGTTCAGGATAAATCAATTCATCGATCCCAATAGACTTGAAATATTCCCGGTTTTCAGGGAACAGGAATTCCTGATTGTCAATTCTGGCAATTGTCTTTATCGCACCCAGATGTTTAGCCAACTGGCAGGCAACAATGTTGCGATCCTCATAAGGTGTAACCCCGATAAATAGATCGCAGTTGCTCACACCGGCTTCCTTGAGGTCGCTGATGGAAACCGCTCCACCTGCAACTGTCAGCACATCAAGAGCGGCAGAGATGTTATCAAGCTTATCCTGAGCTTCATCAAAAAGGACAATGTCATGCTCATCTTTCGATAGCATTTTGGCCAGATGGGTGCCAACTTCGCCCGCACCAGCAATTACAATTTTCATAATTATTTACCAGTTTTACTTACAAAGTAAAGTAATATTAGCGATTAAAATAACCGCAATTAAGAATGTTTTTCTCTTCAGTCGACCCTCGTTCAAAAGTTATTTGAACCGCTCCGCCTTGCGTTGTATTGAAAGTAGGTTGATCCGCTAAAGCATTGACAGAATGTGGGTTTTCTTCCCCGACTTTATTCAGCAATCGACTTTCAATAATCACTGCACCTGGAGCTATTTTTCGCACCAACTTAGGATCGGATAATGACCGTTCCGCCAGGATAATAATATCTGTTGGCGGAAAATGTTCCCGGTCAGATTCAATAAAATTCCGATCGTTTAGTAAGCATAAAGATAGGCCTTCGAAATTCATAAAGTTCTTTGTGCAGAATAATTTAATGGTATTTAGATGGGAGGTGTCTGATAAACAAATCGTTGTTGATTTCCTGATGTCCCGGTACCCTTCGTAAGGTTTGGTGAAGTAGCTCAGTTTGTCAGGTGTCCCACTGTTTTTTGTCGTAAGCCATGTCGTTTCCCTTCCGGATGTTAGCGCGACTAATGTTTTGCCCTGCAGATTAAAGACAACCACTTCTTTGCGTGACAGATCGTGATAAGTGGATATGATGTTGAATAATAGAAGTATAATAATTGATGCCAAAGCAGTGGCTAAAGCTTTCGGATTTTTGTTTACGATGTAGATCACGATAAAGATGGCAATTATCACAGCAATTAAAAGCGAGAAGTCGGATGGATATAAACCATTGATCAATGAGTGGGGCAGTTGTTCTACGAAATGCACGGAGAAGAGCATCCCTTGTCCGGCCATGTCAAGCACACGCGTCATCCACACTCCAAGGAAAAGCGAAATTGGAGCAACTGCAAAGACAATGAACGAAAGGTACAGAATCAGTGTTACCAAAGGAATAACCATCAAGTTGGCCAACAAAAACCATGTTGGAAACTGGTGGAAATAGTGCAGGAGAAATGGGAGCGTTCCGATTTGTGCGGCAACTGAAACAGATAATAATATCCAGATTTGGTCCGGAATCCAGTACTTGAAGTAGAGCAATTTGTATAAAAACGGTTGAAAATAGACAATTGAAAATACTGCCGCGTAGGAAAGCTGAAAACCAACATCATATATTAGTGTGGGCCAGATACAAAGCAAAACAAATGCCGAGGCAGCCAGCGTATTGTAAATGTTGGGATGGCGGCTTAAACTTTTTCCGATTACAATAAAGGAAAACATTGCTGCGGCTCGGAGCACAGATGCCGATAAACCGGTAATCAGAGCGTATCCCCAACAACTGCCAAGAATTAGAAGCATATAAGGAATAATCCCTCCTTTTCGCTTTTTTAAAAATCTGAACAGAAAATCGAGTACGGCATAGATAATTGCAACATTCATCCCTGAGACGGCCAGCACATGGATCACCCCTGTTTTTGAGAAACTTTGGGTGGTTTCGGGTTCCAGATCTTCGCGGGCCCCTAAAGAAACTGCTGAGACCAAATGAAGAACTTCGCCTTTCAATCCGCTTTTTTCCAGTATTTTAATTAGCCGATCACGAATGATAAGAGACCATTCCATAAGGTTTAATTTTCTTACTCCTTCGATAAATTGGATATTATTGCCTTTCAGATAAATTCTGTGGCCTATTCCGTTACGGACTGCATAAGTTGCATAATCAAACTCAAACGGGTTTCCTGTTTTTCGAAGTACCTCCGGTTGTCCTCGAAACCAGAGGATCATCCCCGGTTCAATTCCTTCCATTGGTACCGATTTATCAATGTAAGACAATACTTTTATTTTAGGTTCGATTAACCGGAGGACTACCCTGAACGATTTCTCCTTTTCAACAGGAAACTCGTCTACTACCGCATAATAATTGCCTTTTGGTAATGGTTGAGGCTGGTACTCTTTGTCTGTTTTGATAAAGAGACCAAGGAGTAGTAATAAGGGAAATAGGAGCGCGCCAAACAAATAATCCCGTTTATAGGATTTGTTAACACAGAAGGGGAGGAGAAGCGAGATGAAAATGGACGCGCTAAAAAATATCCATTTCTGTTCAGGCGTACACAAGTCGCCTAAAATGATTCCTGCGATGAATGGGACAAGAAGCCTGAGGAACGGTGCGCTGTGCAGTTTGTTGCTGAAATGACTCATTTAAAAGGTGAAATGTGTCATAAAGTTACGAAAAATTGGAATTTCAATATCGATTTTCAAGTATTTTTAAACTGGCTTTATTGCCTTCCTATGAGGTTCTTTTAGATTGTGGTCATTGAATTTATTTGTATTGATGAATATTATTAGTCTTCCAATATTTGTCCTTTTAATCTACAGCTATTGTTAATTGTTAAAGGCTTTAACTTCATAATCATGGGGTGTGCTATCCTCGCAATATAAAGTGCAAATATCTGATAATCTTCAAGTCAGGAATGGCATTGTAATCACAATAAAAGAATAATTATTTTCGTAATTATTAGATTTTAACAATTTGCTATATTCGTGTCCAAATTCTAATCTATGAAGTGTTTATTAATTCTTCTCTTAACGGGCATAAGTCTTTCTTTTAATATCCAGTCACTTGCTCAGGAATCCATTGATTATCATTTATCGACAGATTCTACAGTGAATGCAAAAGCAAGTTTTCGCCGAACTTATATTGCAACAAGGATTACCTCAAAACCACGCATTGACGGAAAACTAAATGATGAATGCTGGTCACAAGGTGTGTGGGCGGGGGATTTTATACAGCAACAGCCCCTTCAGGCCAAAGCTCCTTCGCAGCGAACTGAGATTAAGGTATTGTATGATGATTACAATCTGTATTTTGCTGCCAAATGCTATGATAGAGATCCTAAAAAGATAAGACCAATTCTTGGACGTCGTGATGTGTTGGCTGGTGATATCATTGGAGTTGCCCTTGATTCCTATCATGATAAACGGACCGCTTATGAGTTTAATGTTACTGCTGCGGGACAAAAGATTGATTTAGCGCATTTGGGAGCTTATCAATGGGACTTCAACTGGAATGCAGTTTGGGAAGGAAAGTCATCATTAGGCGACTCGTTGTGGATGGTTGAGATGAGAATTCCTTTTAGCCAGATCAGATTCACCAAACAGGATAACCAGGTGTGGGGAATGCATATCTGGCGTTGGATTGATCGGTTCCAGGAAGAATCCGAATGGAAACTGATTCCGGTGGATGCCCCGGCGATGGTCTATTTGTTTGGCGAATTGCGCGGTATTGAGGGGATTAGTCATAAGAAGAATTTCGAGATTATGCCATATGCAAGTGCAAAATTCGTTCCCAATTCAAGTCCTGAGAAATCGTTAAAAGGTGGTATTGGGTTAGATGGAAAGATTGGCATAACTTCAAATTTCACAATTGATTACACAATAAACCCCGATTTCGGACAGGTCGAAGCCGATCCTTCTGCATTAAACCTTACCTCTTTCGAAACTTTCTATGAAGAAAAAAGGCCATTCTTTCTCGAAGGAAGTTCTATTCTTGACTTTAAAATGGGTGATGATCTGTTATTCTATTCCCGCAGGATTGGGCATGCACCATCATTTACTCCTGAAGGTGGTCCTGGTCAGACCGTCTCAATGCCAGAAAATACAACGATATTAAGTGCACTTAAACTGACAGGAAAAACAACTAAGGGGTTATCAGTTGGCGTAGTGCAAAGTTTTACCGCACGCGAAAACAGCACGATCTATTCTACGAATTCTGAAAAAAAAGTTGCAGTTGAACCATTTGGTAGCTTCATTGTCGGGAGACTAAAGCAAGAGTTAAACAAAGGAAATACGGTAATTGGTGGAATGTTCACATCAACTATTCGAAATATTCGTGATCCTCAGCTCGATTTTATTCCCAGTTCATCTTATACGGGTGGGCTCGATATGGAGCATAATTGGAAAGATCGTAAATATTTTGTGGATTTTACAGGATTTTTCAGTCAGGTAAAGGGAAGTAAGGCGGCCATCACTCAGCTACAGGAATCGACGGCTCATTATTTCCAGCGTGAAGATGCGCCACACCTGAGTTTTGATACCAGCCGAACAAATCTGTCCGGTTTTGGTGGAAAGGTTGATGTAGGCAAGCGGAGTGGTAAATTCCGTGTTGCAACGGGTTTGGATTGGCGATCTCCTGGAGTCGACCTCAATGATGTCGGATACCTGAGACAGGCCGACTTTGTGAGGCAAAACCTGGAATTTTCATACAAGGTCGATAAGCCATATGGAATATTAATGAACTATCAATATGGGCTAAGCCAGTCGCACGAGTGGAGTTTTGGCGGAGAAAATTTAATGGATAAGTTATCCCTTGTATCGAAAGTTAGGTTTAAAAATCTGTGGTTAACCAATTTTACGTTGATTAAGGATCTAAACCGTTTCGATACGCGTGAATTGCGCGGCGGTCCGAAGTTATTTAAAGACAACAGAACGGAAGGTTCTCTCCAGATTCTTACCAACAATGTCAAAAAATTGTCATTCGGATTGACGAGTACAATCTCGGTTTCGCAGGACAAGATTTCAAATAATAAGGAGTATATTTTAATGGTGAAATGGCAGATGAATAACCGCCTAAGTATCACAACGCAAACAGGATACAGTATTGGGGCCAATTATCAACAGTATGTAAATACCATTTCAGGAGAGATGCCCCATAAGGATTATATCGTTGGGAAAATCGACCAGAAAACATTGTATACTACCATCCGTTTTGAGTATTATGTATCACCTGAACTTTCATTTCAGTATTATGGAAGTCCTTATGCTTCAATTGGTAAGTATTCTAATTTCAGACGAGTTGCCGAAGCATCCAATCGCGACATTAATCAACGCTACGCGCCATTATCTATTTTGGGAATTGAGAATAACAATTATTCGATAGATGCAACCGGTGATCATGTGGAGGATTACAAGTTGAAGAATCCAGATTTTAATTTTCAGGAGTTTCGTTCCAATTTGGTTGGTCGTTGGGAGTTCAGTCCCGGATCTACACTTTACCTTGTCTGGACTAATACGCGTTCGCTTTTCACCAACAGTTACAACAGTTCAATCGGCAATAGTTTTGGCGGCATAAGTGACCTGAAGGCGAAGAATGTATTTATGGTGAAATTAAATTATTGGTTCTCAATTTGATTGTAAGTATATCACAAATCCCTAATTATTTCAGAACTAAGAATCATTTTTGGATTTATATAATGTGTGAATTATATAAATTATATTAAAAGTTTTGTAACTCTTCTATAGCTAAAGGCAAATATCTTTGTTATGTGAAAATTAACAAATAAATTAAAAAAAATCAAAAATGAAAAAACTTAGCTTGAGCGTAGTCACCTTGTTAATGTGCTTCGCTTCTACTTTCGCTCAGGAGAAACCAAAGTCTGAGCCTTATAATGCTTGGGAAGTTGGTGTAAATGTCGGTGTTGCTAATTT
>JANYLE010000491.1 GCA_025363795.1 Mariniphaga sp.
GCTGGCAAAAGGGAGCATCATCAAAAAGAACGGTGCAGAACTGGGAAAAGCCATATTCTTTTCAAAGTTGATCATCATCATGGCATTGATTCCTATCTTCTCCTTCGAAAAAGTGGAAGGAAAGATGTTTTCACCGCTTGCCTATACTTTGGGATTCGCCTTGCTTGGCGCATTAATTTTCACCTTAACATTAGTGCCTGTTCTTTCACATGTGCTGCTCAATAAGAATGTCAGGGAGAAAAATAATTTCTTCGTACGATTCTGGAATAATATCACAGAGAAAGCTTTTAAATGGACATTTACCCATAAAAGGATTAGTTTGAGCGTAGCTCTGATCTTTATGCTCCTCACATTTATGTCGACGAAATTTTTAGGAAGTGAGTTTATGCCTCAACTGAATGAAGGGGCACTTTGGGTCGAGGCTAAATACCCGATGAGCCAGAGTCTGAGTGAAACTGTAAAACGGGTTGCCGATTTACGCACCGTACTGAACACATTCGAAGAGGTAAATGGCGTTCTATCGCAGACCGGACGAAGTAATGACGGAACTGATCCGAGTGGATTCTATTATGTGCAGATGCAGGTGAATCTTAAACCACGTGACGAGTGGAAAAGTAAAATTACCTATGACGAACTTGTGGAACAGATGGATAAAAAACTCCAGAATTACCAGGGAATTATATTCAACTATTCACAACCCATCATCGACAATGTTGCTGAGGCGGTTGCAGGTTTCAATGCAGACAATGGCGTGAAAATATATGGCGACGACCTCGAAAAACTGGACGAAATTGCCAACCAGGTTGTCGAAAAGATGAAGGATGTAAAGGGGATACACGACCTTGGTGTGATGCGCAACCTTGGTCAGCCTGAAATCAGCGTAATTCTGGACAAAGAAAAGATGGCAGCTTTCGGTGTTACACCTTCCGATGCCCAGACCGTGCTTGAAATGGCATTTGGAGGAAAAACAGCAACGGAAAAATATGAGGGGGAACGCAAATTCGATATCCGTATCCGCTATGACAAGGAATACCGCAAGGATGAAAACGACATTGCCAACTTAAAAGTCCCCACCTTGAACGGAACTAAGATCCCATTAAAACAAGTCTGCTCGATTCAGAAAATTACAGGACCTGCATTTATTTACCGCGATAATACAAAGCGATTTGTCGGGGTGAAATTCTCCGTCCGCGACCGCGACTTGGGAGGTACCGTCAAAGAGGCACAATCAAAGGTAAATAAGATAAAATTACCCGAAGGTTATAGCATCGGTTGGGCAGGTGAATTTGAAAACCAGGTACGAGCAACCGACAGGTTAATCAAAGTGGTACCAATAAGCCTGATCGCCATATTTATGCTCCTGTTTATCATGTTCGGAAACATCAAAGATTCAACACTTGTCATTGCAAATGTTCCCTTTGCACTCATTGGAGGAATCTTGGCGCTGCATCTGACCGGAATAAACTTTGGGATATCGGCGGGTGTTGGATTTATTGCCCTTTTCGGTATATGTATTCAGAACGGGGTGCTGCTGATTACGGAGTTTCACAAGAATATAAAATCGGGATTAGTCCTTACCGCATCAATACTCGAAGGTGTTAAAGTAAGAACCCGCCCCATCATCATGACTGCCTTGATGGCTTCGATCGGATTAATGCCGGCAGCTTTATCGACGGGCATTGGTTCCGAAAGTCAAAAGCCTTTGGCAGTGGTTATCATCGGCGGATTAATTACAGCCACCACATTAACGTTATTGATCTTCCCGATTATTTTCTGGATTTTCAACAGAATAAAACATGAAGTAATTGATTAAGGTTGAAGTTTGATTTTTTGTTTCTCTATTGGTTCCTGACAGTTTCAGTGGATTAGACTTTTTTTGACTGTCTTTTCATTCTTAGTTTAATCCCTGGCTGCCAGTTTTGTTTACCGTCAATTCAAATCATTATTTTTGAAAGATTGTTTCGTTTTGACATGGGAGTCACCTACCTCCTTTTGATATCTTATCACTTCAACATGACAAACTAAAATTCCGATAACGAATTGATTTTTTCCTATCCCCCACTATTGCTGGAACAATCAGGCATTCCATATTTTCACAAGACTGTCGATCGATTGCACAATGGAAGCGGGTTTACCACTCAGAATTGAGGAACCCAACGTCACAACAGCACCGGCAACATTAATGGCCTTTTGAAAATCCAGCAGTGTTTTGTAAGTCTCTTTTATTTCATTCGTTATATTGTCAATAGTGGCAAGCGATGTCTCAATATCCTCCATCACCAATACCGCGGATAATGTATAAAGACGATCGGCGACATCAAGTATCGTAGCCTGCAAATCTTTAATTTGTTGGTTTTGCGATGCCGACAGGTTTTCATAGTTCTTATACCTGAATTCACCGACAGTCTCTGCCATTGCTGAAAAATTATCCGCAAGTCCGTTAACTTGTTCCGCTGTTAAATTTGCCATATTTCTATTTTTTAATTTTATCAAACTCCGTTTTTACATCCCTGATGTCGCAGGCATATTGAAAAAGCAGCCCTTTTATTTCAGCTGTGCTAAAATGATCAATGTTGTCTGACAGTTTTTGATGACCTTCGGCAATTATTTTCAAAGCCTTGGAATAGGTCTGCAACTCTTTTTGCCTGGCTTCAATCTCTCCCAATTGCTGGAAATAATCCTGCACTGCTCTTCTCTTTTCAAATGGCGACAGCAATAAATTCTTTGTCAGGTCAAAATAATAACTTCTAATCCGCTGCTTCTGAAGGGTTAATTTACCCGCAAGATTTCCCGAAATATTGAGATCCAAAAATTTAATCAGCACTTTGAGTGGTTCATTGGCTTCCCTTACATATACTTTTAGTTGATGTTTCCGGTATTCATCGGTAAAGGCACGTAGAAGAATTTTTGAGACATTCGAATATGCGTCAACATGTTGTTTATCAATCTTAATTGAGCCAAAATTGCCTTCATTTAATGCTTTAGTTAAACCATCCGTTTTGTAATTGGTCAACTCATTTCCTGAAAGGTTATTTAAACCATCAAAGTACCCTTTTACAGCATTGTATAGGATTAAAGTCACACTGTCGGCCTTTTCGTCCATTTTACAATCGCAATCTTCAGCCTCTAAATTCAGGTTATTGATCTTTTTATCCTGACAATTGTCGAGACAACATTGTTTAAAACTATAATTGATGGTTTCGAATCCCTGTATACTCTTTAGCGAAGCGGAAGAATAGCTGTTTATGTATTTAAGATTGACACAACTGCTTAATCCTATTATTAACAGGACAATTGCAATTCCGGCTTTGTGAATTAGTCGTACCATTTTGTCGTTTTTATTGAAATACAATTAGCATTAGTTCAAGACTTATCCTTCTTGTTTTCTGGATTGTTTACTATCGTCGTCTGGGGCTTGGCCGGGGCAGTATTTTCCGTGGTTCCCTTGCCACTTTTATCCTCGTAATTATTTCCAAACAACAATTGGGATACCTTCCGGATCTTAAACATCACATCTTCCACACTTATTCCGGCAATAATTGCAATGGCCACAAGGTAAGTCTCACTGTTATTACCCGATGAACTGAAAAGAAGGTCCGTTCCATTGAATAAAATGACCATGATTCCCATCACAAAACCCACAAACGGACGTAATACATACCATGGCCACCATGCTTTAAAATCAAGATCCCGGTCGTAACAATAATGACGGATCAGGTCGAGGATTTCACGGATCAGAACACCAACCACTGCGGCAAATCCGCTTACCAGCAGCAGGAGCCAGTACGAACTCCCTTTGATATTCGATGATTGAAAAGAGAGTTGTTCCACGGCCTGCCTGAATTCCCCAAAGTGGGTACTATCACTGCGCAACGGATAGGTTTTTACGAGCTCAATCTTCATTTTTTCGTCAATCACGGCACTCGTTTTGAGCAGGTGATTGTTCCTGTCATATAAAAACCAGGTGGGATAACTCGATAATTCCACTTTTCCCGCGTTTAGCCAAACGACAGAAGGAGATTTAATGCTTCGCTGAAGATTGTTCAGCCAGATCAGCGAAACAAGGAAAACAAGGATAATAATACCTGAACTGACTGCGAGGTTAATAATATGAGGTCTGTTCTCTTCCCTCCAGTTATCCAACCTGATCATTTCGGAGCAGCGTAAAGCATCTTCAGATTTACCAAGTTCAGTAAAATGGTCGCGGGCCGCCAGATAATGCCCTTCCTTTTCAGCACATTGCGCCTTTATCAGCAGCTTTTTTTGATCTGGATTTAGTGGTTCTTGAACCGGATCAGCCGGGATATTTCCGGGTTCTGGTTGTTTTACAGCATTTAATTCGTCCATAATCAACAGTATAAATGGTTAGTAATTCTATACAATCAATTTTGAAATACCCTTGATGGCAACAGATTCAAATGAGTTATAAAATCCCACGCAGGATCGGATATTTGTTGCCAACCGGTTAAATCATAAGGCTCCATTTCCACAGGAAAGGAATAATTCGGAACGAAATTTTATTCTACCTATATCGTTTTAGATCAAAAGAATAGCACTTCATCTCTTTTTAATTTCGCAGTGTCTTCGGTGTGATTTTAAATTTCCTGATTCAGATTAACGAAAACCATTTTCTAAGATCGAACTATTTTCAAGTCAGTTGGTTTTTATACGTTATTCGTTTAAAATGGGTTACAGAAGAAGGAGAAAACTTAATGTTCTGCTAAATATCTTCCCTGCACTTTCATTGTGTTACTTCAACTATTATCTGTTTCTCTTTTGAAGTTTGACCGGTTAATTTTGGAGTTTTATAACTTAAGGAAATTGATCTTTTCTTTAAGGACGGTTCTGTTACCTTTAAATTCCGGTTGTTTCCGCCTATTTTCAAAGTTGTGAACGACCAAATGCAATCGTGTTTGGCTATTTTCAATGTTGTAAATGACCAAATGCAATTGTATTTGCCTATTTTCAATGTTGCAGGAGACCAAATGCAATCGTATTTGCCTATTTTCAATGTTGCAGGAGACCATATGCAATCGTATTTGCCTGTTTTCAATGTTGTAAATGACCAAATGCAATTGTGTTTGGCAATTTTCAATGTTGCGGGAGACCAATTTCACCTTCTTAGCAGTATAACCTAAAATTTGGAGATGCTTTTATGACCGGGGCTAAATCCCGGCGTTACAAAATCAGCCTTTCCTACGTAATGATATTTACAATTGTATTGGGGGTCCAAAGGCAATTTTTAAAAATGTTAAGCTGATTTACCCCTGAAATTCGCCATATTTGTACAATAATGGCATTTGACAGGTTTATTACAATTAGTTGATTTAGCATGAAGCTGCAGATAAAATATGATATCCACCTGGCCTGCAAAGTTATTCTGCAGGAACATCTGGACCGTCTTGGTGTTCCGTACGAAATCACCGGCATCGGGGACGTAGAAATAAAAGGACCGCTGGCACCCGGACAATACACTGAATTGCAATTATCTTTAAATAAATATGGGATTGAAATACTGGACAATCCCGCCATTGCAATTGTCAACAAAATCAAAGATGTGATTACTGAAATGGTTTACCTGGAAGAACCGCTGCCTACTTCAAAAATATCTGCTTATATCTCCGATAAAATGAAGATGAGCAACGGCCATATTTCCAGGTTGTTTTCGGAAGTTACCTTTTCCTCCATTCAAAGCTATATTATCCTTCAAAGAATTGAAAGGGCAAAACAACTGATTATTGAAAACAAGCTGAACCTTACCGAGGTAGCCTGGAAATTGAATTACAGTAGTGTAGCCCATTTATCCAACCAGTTTAAAAAAACAACAGGATTGACCCCTACCATATTCCAAAGAATTATTGAGCGAAGAAAAATGCTGGTTTTAACCTCTGACAACGTGTAAATTATTGAATGCTATGGAAAATGAATCCTTGTATATTCTTCTTGCTGATGACGATGAAGACGACCGCCTCTTTTTTAAAGAGGCACTCGAAGAGATTAAAGTCAGGACGAATGTAGCCTTTGTGAATGATGGTATTCAACTGATGAATTATCTGAACAGGCCCGGTAACCGGTTGCCTAACGTGGTTTTTTTGGATCTGAATATGCCGATAAAGGGGGGGATGGAATGTTTAACGGAAATCAGGAAGAATAGCCGTCTGAAAGACCTCGCAATTGTTATTTATTCTACCTCTGCCTCCGATGAAGACATCGAAGAAGCGTTTGTGAACGGGGCAAATATCTATCTTAAGAAGCCCAATGATTTTTCGTTATTGAAGAGTTGTTTGTCGCAGGTTGTCAATATCAACTGGCAATACCATATACTGGGTTTGAAGAAAGAGAATTTCCTGTTAAGTATCAACAAATAAAACAAGATGAAGGCACGTGATCATACATCGATGTTGTTGCTGGGCGTTTTAGTCATTTCAATCTTCACACTGTTCTTCGCTGCAAGCATTTCGTATAAACAAATACACTCTTTGAACAATTCAGGGAAATGGGTGCTGCAATCTTACAAAATCAACCTCGAAATTGAGCAATTGCGTTCGTATGTCTTAGAAGCCGAAACCGGTCAGCGAGGATTTTTGTTATCGAGAGACTCAAGTTTCCTGAAATCTTATTATGACGCGTATAAAAAAGTAAACCAATCCTTCACCAACCTGAAAGAATTAACCTCGGAGAACAACAGGAAAGTCAAGGAATTAGATACGCTGACCTATTTAATCAATAAAAGGCTGTTTTATCTGGGAAACGTTGTAAAGTGGAAAGTCAATGTTGCCAATACTTCAGATACAATTAAGAGTTTTTTGGTCACGGGAAGGGACGTCATGGAACGGACCAACCGGCAGGTTGATAAAATGATTGCCAATGAGCTGCTGTTATTAAAGGACCGCGAATCGGAACATGAGAAAGATATCTACCTCTCCCCTTTCTCGCTGTTGTTTATCGTCATTTTTTCGCTTGTGGTGTTTATTATTGCTTATAACAAGATCAATAAAGACCTGGAACGACTAACTAGAACAAATAATCAGCTGCTGATTAACAATGAAATATTTGAACATTCGGAACAGATTGCAGAGATCAGCAACTGGCGCTGGGACGTTGAGAAACAGTCCCTTTCCTACTCATTGAACCTCACAAGTCTGCTAGGTTGCAAACGCGAAGAATTTGAACCTAGTTTTGAAAATTTTCTCAAATATGTTCATCCGGATGACCGCCACAATGTTATCGAAGAAAGCCAAAAAGCCTTTGAGGAATTAACGCCTGCCGTCTCTTATTTCCGCATCATCCGCAAGGACGGGGCTTTAAGGTATTTTAAATCGATAGGGAAAGTGATCACGGATAACTATGGGAAAACCTTTGTCATTGGGGTTAACGCAGATATTACTGACCAATACACCAAGGCCAAAATGATTGAAGAGAAAATTGCTGACCTCGAGAAGTCGAACAAACAATTGATCGCATTTAATCATATCGCTAGTCACGATTTACAGGAACCATTACGCAAAGTTCAGACTTTTATTTCGCGGATCAGGGAAAATGATTTTGAGACATTCCCTGAAAAGGTGAAAACCTATTTCACTGGTATCGAACGATCGACAAGCAGGATGAGTAACCTGATTGAAGATTTGTTGTTGTATTCGCGTGCCAACAAAGCAGATAAAATATTTGAACTTACAGACCTGAATAAGTTACTTGAAAACTCAATACAGGAACTTTCGCAGGCCATTGAGGAGAAAAGTGCCATTATTAAATCTTTGTCAATCTTACCCTCACTTAATGTAATCCCGTTTCAGATACAGCAACTTTTCATTAATATTATTTCAAATTCAATAAAATATAATTCCCCAAACATTCCTCCTGTTATTCATATTGATACTGAAAAAATTGTGGGGAAAGACATTCCTGGTTATTCAGCTGATCCTAATAGTCCTTTTTATAAAATCTCCTTCTTTGATAATGGAATTGGATTTGAACAGAAATACGCCGAAGATATTTTCACCCTCTTCTACCGTCTGCATAGCAAAGGGGAATACTCCGGAACCGGCATTGGTCTTTCAATCTGTAAAATCATTGTCGAAAATCATAAGGGTTATATCTTCGCCGAAGGCATTCCGAATATGGGAACAACAATCACAATCTATCTGCCAGCATAGAAGTATCCTTTCTTATTTGGGATTATCAAACAGGTCACAAACGCCTGTAATGCACGAATCATGTAAATTATTTTTAAATTTGTGTAACGCTTATTGGTATAAAGATCACCAACTTTACATCATAATAAATCGAAGCTTATTTTGATTTAAAAATAAAACATCATGAATAATCTACTTTATCTGATCGCGCTTATTATGATTATTATTTGGTGTGTCGGCTTCTTTGCCTATGATGCAGGTGCCAAAATACATCTTCTACTTGTAGTTGCAGTTATATCATTACTAGTGCGCATCGCCAGAGTAGATAACACAATTTAGTAATCGACCATAAAATCAAAAAAGATGAAAAATTCATTTGGATCAGGAAAGGTTGTTGGAGCATTGTTGATCGGAGCCCTTGCAGGAGCTGCAATTGGTGTTTTATTTGCCCCTTATAATGGGAAAAGAACCCGGAACAGGCTTGTACGCAGAGCAAAAATGATGGCTAAAGACCTTACAAAGAAATAAAATTTGTATTACCATTATTGAGTACGTTGATTGCAATAATTAATGATCCTTTTATCAAGATCGTTTAGTAAACCTTTGTGATCAACTGCCTGAAAAAATTCAAAACTATTTTCAAATTGCTTCCTGACAAATAACTTTCGGGCATGGTCAATTTTGATTAAATCGTATTTGTATTCAAACTCTTCCTGAGCTTTTAATAGCTCATCGCGGAGTTTAGCAAATTCGGTCAATTGCTCACATGAACCGTTGAAGAAGTCGTCGACAAGGTATTGAAAGTCGAGTAAGATATTATTAAAGGAAAGAAGTTTGTCATCAAACTGAAAGTCGGGAAACCTTTTCTCGTCTGCATATCCAAGTTTATCCAGATAAAAGTGGTGATTCAGCTTCGAATGGTTGAATTGATAAACGACCTGACCTATAGAGAAGCTATAGCTGATTATGAATTTCTTAGATGAATTTTTATAAATCGCTTCAGTAAATTGTCCTTCCGAACCATTGAAATTTTCATAGCAGTCAAACTTAAAACCATGCTCATTTAAGAACGGCTCCAAAACTTCGAGTCCTTTTGTTAAGTCTTCCAATGGTTGCATGGGCTCTTTTTTACAATTGCGGCTAACTCATTTAAAATATCCCCAATAAAGATAGCAATCGGAATTTTGAAATTTATGCCAGCCAGTTAGTAATTATATTGATTCAAAAATAATTATATTTCTGAAAAGAAAACCATAAAAATGACTTTTTGTTTATATACATCGTTGACAAATGCTGCTTCAGCCATGTCGCTGCAATGTCAAAAATACAATCTTTCCGGGAATCATTTCTTTGCTTGATAACGTTGATTATTCCTCCTATTCGGCCGTCTGCACTGTAAAGTTGAAACTCGGGACACGGCATTGTTTTTTCGGTCAGAAAAATGTTGCAACAATCAATTCTCCTTTTGTTTTGTTCGTTCAATAAACCGTTGCCTAATACTCCTCAAATCCAATCCATAAAAGTCATTAACTTTACGCGCTGATATCAAATCCTTAATTTGCGGAAGATGCTGCATGGGTTTAAATTTTGTTATCGGTTATTTATTAAAACAAGTTATATGAATCGGTTGGTCATTATTTGTAGTTTTCTTTTAATTGGAATTGGTGTTTTTGCCCAGTCATCCCGTCGTGACAAATCGAAAGAGAAGTTGGATACAACGAGCCTGATGCATCAACAAATGATGCAATCCGGCAGTGTGATATCAGACGCAGATACAAGCAAGGTGCTGTTAAAGAAACAGATGTTATCGGATAGCACAAAAAGTGATACATCGAAGCTGTTGCACCGGAAAATGATGGTATCTCCCGATACGCTTACATTGAGCGATTATACACTCGCCATCGAACGCGTGAATGATAACCTGATTACGATTGGTGA
>JANYLE010000497.1 GCA_025363795.1 Mariniphaga sp.
TCATGCTGATCATCCTTTGTCTGGGCGCTTCCGGACAGTTTTTTGTTCCCATCTTCGAATTAACCTTTTACGTTCATTGCCCCAAGCATATTACCATAAACATGGTTAAGTGCTTCCAGATTTTTATTCAATTGTTCGGTCTGTTTGTGATATTTCTGAGCTTCCTCGACAGAATTATTGACCAGTTCTGTCATTTTTGAAAAGCCTTCAAACGCTTTTGACGAGGTTTCGGAAAGCTTCTTTGTATTCTGCAGATGCAATTCGTAAGAAGAATTTAACGCAGATAAACTCGTATTAATATGCGATAAGCCGAGACTATAAGTTTTTGTTTGATCGTTGAGCGCATCCAAATCTTTATTTACCGATTCAGTGAAGCTTTTATACGACTGCGCCAGTTTATCTCCGGTTGTTGAAAGTTGGTCATTTATCCTCTTAGAAGAGTCACCGAATGTTTGAGCCAGATTTTGCGACGAATTAGTTAAGATCTGAGATGACTGGTCGTAGGAACGTACTAAGTCGTTGGTCGATTTTTCAATTGAATGAGTTGCGCGGGTATTAATGTCTTTGATCATAAACATCGATTCAGAAGCTGCGATCATGTTGGTGACATATTCATCCGTTGCTAACGTTGCACTCGAAATGTCGGCAATTCCACTGGCCGTATGGGAGAGATCCTGCAGCCCCTTTTTTACTTTTGCGAGCAATTCAGATGAAATATCTGCATTCTCAAATATGTTATCTAAGGATGCAGGTTTAGTTGGTGCCGCAACGGCAATTTCATCCTCCGGAATATAGTCTTCTCTAAGCTGTGGATATACTTTAACCCAATCGGGTATTTCAACTGATGGTTCAAAAGCTGAGAGGAAAAAAATCAACGCTTCGCAAGACATACCGATTGTTAGCATTGTACCGCCACCATTCCAGTGTTGTAATTTGAATAATGCTCCCATAAGCACGACAGAAGCGCCGATACTGTAGAAGTAATTCATGGTAGATTTCCACCTTCTTGAATGTGTTAACTCTGACATTCCCATAATTCAGAAAATTTTGATTTTGTTATTTTTTTGATTTGAATTCATCGCCGAAAGTGGAACGTACACAACGAAAGCCAACATAGGATTTAGCGGTGTCCTGATATTCGAAAGTTCGGGTACCTACCTGAATAAAATAGGCAATATCTTTCCATGATCCACCTCGGATTACTTTACGTTTCATGGCAGGAGGATCGTCGGGGAGTGCATTTTGTTCAAAGTTAGGGTTAAGGTCATGCATGAAATTGTAGGCCGACTCATCATAAGCAGTAATAGTCCATTCTGCAACATTCCCGGCCATGTCATAAAGTCCGTAACCATTAGGGTCGTAAGTCGCAACTTTAACTGTCGCTTTTCCACCGTCATCGCTGTAATTTCCGCGCATTGGTTTAAAATTTGCCAGAAAACAGCCTGTTTGGGATCGGGTATAATAGCCACCCCACGGATACATCGAATTATTTAATCCACCCCGTGCTGCAAGTTCCCATTCAGCTTCTGAAGGCAGGCGGTAATCCTGTACGGCAAAATCACCTCTTTCAGAAAGTGTGGCATTCTTAAAGTTGGTACGCCACATGCAAAATGCTTTAGCCTGTCTCCAGGTAACACCAACTACGGGATAATCATCAAAGCCCGGATGGGAGAAGTATTTGTTTGTTAGCGGTTCGTTATAGGCATAAGAGAAATCCCGGATCCAGACCAGTGTATCCGGATAAACATTTACTCCTTCACTCATTACAAAGCTTGACCGGCTTTCAATCGGAACAACTTTGCCTGTGAGATTATCCATCACAGTTCCCTGGTAACTCTGGGAAGTGTAATCATACGAATTTTGTCTGCGGGCTGCCTGTTGAAGATCGACCCAGGAATAACTGAAGTTTAACTTACGGGGATCAATCTCTTTTTTACCAAAGAGTCTGTCGTTGCCGGCATAGTACATGGGCTCCAGTGCATCTTTGTAATCAGCGTTGCGCCAATCGAGTTTTCTCTTCCAATCGAGAATCGGCGGATCAATAGGATTCCCTTTTCGATCCTGCGAAATCTTAAACTCTTCGAACTGTTCACCTAGCATTTTTCGTGCTATTGAATCACGAACCCAATAAACAAATTGCCGGTATTCGTTATTGGTTATTTCGGTATCGTCCATCCAGAAAGAGGCTAAATCGACAGTACGTGTTGGAGCTGTTGCATAAGCAACATCCTGATCGCCAGGACCCATGTTGAAACTTCGTCCTGGTATCAGTGCCATGCCAAGAGGGGAAGGTTCAAAATATTTCCCACGTTTTTCCACACCCGTCAATTCTCCATTTCCGCCTTTATGGCAGCTTGTCATAAGGAGAATAGCCGATATACTACTTAAGAAAAACAGTCGTTTCATAATTCGTTTGATATGTTGTGGTCAACTTAATTTTTTTACGCCAAAGTTATAAAAATCTTACACTTCTATATGGGTGTGTACGCTTTTTGTTTATTAATAATGAATATGCGATAAAAAATTCATGCGAACCGGAGTTATACCTTGACAGAGCAGAGGTACTAATGTCATATGAATAGCCAAATTTAATGCCATTCCATAATTCTGTACCTGCTGTTATAACTATCGCATCATCAAGGCGATATCCTATTCCACCCCAGTACCGCTTATCGTATTGTAAAGTAATGTTTACGTCTGTTTGCCAGGTTGTTGCATCAGCTTTAAAGAAGAACGAAGGAAGTAACTCTAATCTTTGGTCAGCCATTTGAATCGTATAACTTCCACTCATATAGTAATGTCTTCGAAGCGAGTATTTGCCTGATTCAACAAATGAATAAGCAGGTTGGTTTATATGTTTTGCGGAGAGGGCTAGAATAAAATTTTTACCCTGGTAATATGCGCCCGCACCAAAATCAACCAAAATGCCATTCGCTGCTCCCTGGGGTAACGAAGGATCTGTTAGATTGACCAGATCGCCACCATCAATCCCGGAAACATCAAGATTGAGATTTTTATTTATCAATCCTATTGAAATACCTGATCTCAGCGTGCCATTTCCTACTTTGGTGCGCCAGGAATAATTTAATCCTATCGAAATATTTTTTTCAAAACCAATAACATCGTTCACTACTGATAACCCAATTCCATCGCTTTTTCCAATAAGATGGAGCGCAGCGTCTGCATTAAATACGACGGTTACCGGAGCCCCCGGAAAGCCGACCCACTGATATCTGTTTAATAATGAAAAGTTAATTAATCCTGAAGATCCAGCAAAACCGGGATTAACCGTCAACTGGTTAAACCTGTTCTGACTAAACTGTGGATCCTGCTGCGCTTTCAGTGCTAAATTACTAATAATAAACAAAAACAAAAATAATATAGTTTTTTTCAATAGTAGCCTTTTTCGATCAGTGATATTTTTATATTTATCATTCATGAGCAGGGGTGTAACTATTGAATCACTACATCTATGGATGTCTCCTAATTCCAAGCAAAGATAATACTTTACTTATTATATTTTGTTGAAATATTTCCACCATCTTTCGGGAATCTCATTTTCGCATGCTTTACGGTAATCTTTTTTAGAACATGGGATCCTTATGGGGAAAATTGTGCAGTCTTCTGCTATAACTTCCATCCACCAACGTTGTGATACGGGATGTCGCAGAAAGGAAATGGGATCTTCAATTCCATCAACTGGAATATTATAGTGTTCAAAATCAGTAGCTTCATCTTCCGGCTCTTCGTCAAGCCTTTTCGAAACTCCATTGATGAAATACCAGCTAATCTGCGCTGCCATCATTGCACCTGAGTTGGCGATATCATTTGACGGAGCGTAACCAAATAGGGCAAACCATACTGGTGATGTTGAAATTCCTGAATACCAGGCAATCTGGCAGGCTTCTTCTCCTGTTAGTCCGTTGGGTGAAATGCGGTATTGACCTGGTGCATCGGCAGATTTTATTGATCCGAAGTCGAAACTTACCAGATCTGATCGCCGGAGTAGTGGTTCCAGTTCTTTAAAATCGGAACGCATCTCTCCCAAGGTGACAATCTCACCATTGTATCCTTCCGCAACTATATCATGTTCCTGCTGACTTATAAAATAGGATTGTCCGGCTATGACGCTTGCTATCGTAGCCATGGGAAGGTTGTTAATGTAAAATTCATCCAATGGACTATGTTCATCCACCGAATTGTCAATCCGGTCATCGACGATTACGAGGCTGACATCTTCTTCCCGGTCGAATCCTGCTATAAGAGGGACTGTCATTTCCTGACTTCCTCCCAAGATAAGTAGACGAATTCCAAGAGGGGAGAGCTCTTCGGCCACCATTTTTACAGCAGCATGTGTATCTTTAACATCATTGCCACATTTTATATTCCCCAAATCAAAAATGCTGATATCAGGCGAAAATGTTGTCAATGAATACAGCTGGCGTCTGATTGCGTCCGGACCATCGGCAACCTGAAGACAACGGGAACCTCTGCCTTCAGGAATCCCCAAAATTGCAACTTTAGGAAGGTTATCCACATCCCAAACCTGACTTTTAAGGAAATGTCCTAACAGACCAGCACTTCCCTCGAATTGTTTAACTACTTCTAAATCTGATGCCGGTATAATTAGTTCGTGTAACATTGGGAAACAGAATTAGTAAATTAGGTTAGTGAAATCATACTTTGCTTAGCTGTGAATCCCCTTATTTCGTCCTTCTTTTTTTTGTTTTCGGTTTAGCCCCTTCAGTCTCAATGATCGTTTTGCAGTCGGCGATTGTCAGTGTTTGGACATCCGTGCCTTTTTGTATCTTATAATTCCCCTTTTTAAAGGAGATATAGGGACCCCAACGTCCTTCCAGAATTCTGATTTCAGGTTCCTCTTCGAAAGTTTTTAAGACCGATTTAATGGTATTTTCCCTTTTTTCTTCAATCAGTTCAATTGCCCGATCCAGGGTTACAATTAATGGATCGTCAATTCCTTTTTTCAAAGATACAAAATTTCCATCGTGGCGGACATAAGGACCGAACCGGCCTATTCCGACAATCACTTTTTTGTCTTCAAATTCTCCGAGATCACGGGGAAGTTCAAATAACTTCATGGCCTCTTCCATCGAAATTGTTTCGATGCTTTGTCCTTTCTGAAGACTGGCAAACTGAGGTTTCTCTTCGCTACCTTCAATTACTTCGCCCAATTGGACAAAGGGTCCGAACCGTCCTATTTTTGCAGAAACCGGTTTTCCGGTTACTTTATCGATACCAAGTGCCCGTTCGCCCCTGGCCCGTTCGGAATTTGTAAGGGCATCTTCAATTTTAAGATGGAAAGGACGATAAAATGTGCCAATCATTTCATTCCAGACAAGTTGGCCTTCAGCAATTTCATCGAATTGTTTTTCGACTGATGCAGTGAAATTGAAATCAACGATCGATTCAAAATATTTTACGAGAAAATCGTTGACAACCAAACCGATATCTGTTGGGAAGAGTTTTGATTTCTCAGCGCCCGTAATTTCTATTTTTGTCTCTTCACTGAGGGTTTCATCACGTAAAGTAAGTGTAAGGAAAGAGCGTTCAACACCTTCCCGGTCCTCTTTTATAACGTATTCGCGTGCTTGTATCGTTGTAATTGTCGGTGCATAAGTTGACGGACGTCCGATTCCCAGCTCCTCTAGTTTGCGAACCAGGCTAGCTTCAGTGTAACGTGCAGCTTTTTGCGAAAAACGTTCAAGTGCTTGTATGTTATCTGGTTGTAGTTTCTGCTGAACTGTAAGTGGTGGGAGCAGGCCTTTTTCTTCTTCCGAAAGATTTTCATCGTCAGTTGATTCCATATAAACACTCAGGAATCCATCAAACCGGAGAACCTCACCGGTTGCGACAAAAAATTCTTTTGCTTTTGAAACTGAGATATTGACTGACGTTCTTTCAATTTCGGCATCTGCCATCTGCGAGGCAAGCGTCCGTTTCCAGATCATGCTGTAAAGCTTTTGCTCCTGCGACGATCCTTCAATTTCTTCCTGCGTAAAATAGGTAGGCCGGATAGCCTCATGCGCTTCCTGAGCCCCTTTTACCTTGGTTTTATAGTGACGAATTTTTACGTATTTCTCACCATAAGAAGCTACTATCTTTTGCTTTGCCGCCTTGAGCGCCTCCTCCGAAAGTGTAGTTGAGTCGGTACGCATATAGGTGATAAATCCCGATTCGTATAATCTCTGAGCGACAGACATGGTTAAACCTACCGGAAAACCAAGTTTGCGGCTGGCTTCCTGCTGAAGTGTAGATGTTGTAAATGGTGCTGCCGGTGATTTTTTAGCCGGACGTGTGACAATATCTAAAATGGTGAATTCCGAACCCTTGCATTTTTCAAGAAATGCTTTTGCCTCTTTGGCGGTATCGAACCGGTTATTTAGTTCTGCTTTTAGGAGTGAAATCTTCCCGTTTTTCTCAGGTACAAGAAAAACCGCATTCACCCTGAAAAACGGCACGCTCTGAAAGTTTGTTATTTCGCGTTCGCGATCAACAATAAGCCGAACAGCAACTGATTGTACCCTTCCGGCTGACAACGAAGGCTTTACTTTTTTCCAAAGCACAGGCGAAATCTCAAAACCTACCAAACGGTCAAGTATCCGTCGAGCCTGTTGGGCATCGACCAGGTCTTTATTCAAGAGCCGTGGATTATCAATTGCCTTTAATATCGCCTCCTTGGTGATCTCGTGAAAAACAATTCTATTTGTCTTTGCAGGATCAAGGTGCAGTACTTCCATTAAATGCCAGGCGATAGCCTCTCCCTCCCGGTCCTCATCAGACGCGATCCATACTTTGGTGGCGGACTTTGCACATTTTTTTAATTCGGTGACGACTTTTTTCTTGTCTTCCGAAATAATATAATTGGGCTGAAAATTATTGTTGATATCAACTCCGAAATCTTTTTTATCCAGATCACGGATGTGGCCAAAACTTGATTTGACCAGAAAATCCTTACCCAGAATTTTCTCTATTGTTTTTGCCTTGGCAGGCGACTCGACGATTACCAGATTCTCTTCCATGCTTTTGAAGAATAGTATTGGTGATTCTGAAATTTTTTGCAAAGTAAAGAAAATCAAACCCTAAGTTCAAACTATTTCTTTCATCTTAACAATTAAAGTCTGATCTAAATCAATTGAAATAGAATATAAAGTATGTGATATCCAATTGAATAACTCAGGCAAATAAATAAAATATTTACTGTGATTTTCTTTTTATTACAATCTATTCCGGGTTTGATCTTATTTCTCTGCTAATGCCCGGCATGTTGTAAAATACTTAAGCGTAAATTACTGATAAGTAAAGCATTAAAAAATTGTAGTGCATCCTTAATTTACTAATGAATGATTATTACCAATTCAGATTCCAAATTTAAAAATCGGAGTAATCGGTCGGATAAAGCAACATTTTTACCGATTTGGAGACCGTATGCTGGTATTCGGGAAGTGCTGAAAGTTTTTTCCAGTCGGGATGATTTCTGAAAGCATCCCAGTGAGCATCGTGGGCAGCAAGATCAGCAAAAGTGGTTAGATACATCAGATTTGGCATTGTACTTCCAGAAACTACCTCGGCATAGAATACTGCATTAAATTCGAGCGATTTAAAAAGTTTGATCTCGCCACCTTCATTAAACATCTTTACCTTTTTGAGGAATAGATTTTCAGTTGGTCCTTCGTAACTTCTTAACTCATATATTCTTTCAGATGGCTTCGTCTTAAACTTCGGGAGTATAAATGCCGGAGCCTCAGGAAATGCTTTTAATAAAATTGATTCTTTTCTAAGGCAGGGGACATTGTCAAATGGAGCATCCAGAAAATCTGCTCCTGCTTTCTGGTATTCAACATCTTTTGCCAAAATGCTTTTCAATTTATCAACCTGGTCCATAGAAGTTAATGGCAACCAAACAATGATCTGGTTTTTGAATGTCGTATCTGATTGAATCGGTTTAAACACTCCGACACTTTTGATACCTGCCCTGTGCAAAGCTGGCAGATAGGCCATTTTCAGATAATTGTCAACCCGAATTTCCTGCGCTTTTCCGCTAACCCGGTAAACCTGGATTTGATAGAAATCGCGTCCGGCTGCAATTCCAAATTGTGCCAGGGCAAATACCAAAACTGTGGTAAAGGACACTAATCGCATTATATTTTTCATGATTTAATAGTTTGTAGTTAAGTGTAATATGGAAACTTTGTGTTTCTTAAATCGAATACAGAATTTTGTAATAAATGTCGACGGTTAAGGCTGGTTGCTTACCGAAGAAGAGCTGTAGCACACCAAATCAAAGGTGCCTGCCCGTGCAGGTCGCCAACTATGCGTTTCCGCTGCAAGTAATGATTCCTGTCATTTTTGATGTTGGTACCTTCACAAACTTCGGTTAGTTCATCATCCTGGTTAATATAGGTAAGCAAAGCCAGCCACCCTTTTCGGGCAGCCGCTCCATAGGTCTCTTTATCGAGCCAGCCGTTCTTTACGCCCGTGACCATAGCATAAGTAAACATTGCCGTTCCTGATGTTTCTTTCCACGCTTCAGGGTCATCGATAATCTGTTTCCACATTCCATCTGCTTCCTGGTATTTTAATAATGCTGCCATCATCTTTTTATAGCCAGCCATGATTTGTTCTTTGTCTGGGTTGTCTTTAGGCAAATTCCGCAGAATTTCAGCCATGCCAACAGCCATCCAACCATTGCCACGTGCCCAGCTGTAATGAGCCTCCGGTGAATGGTAGAACAATCCGTTTTCCAATTGTATTGTTTTAATATAGAGTACCATTTCCTTTGCTGCCCGGTCGATGTATTTCTCATCATTTGTAGCCCGGAAGGCCTGAGACTGAACCGCTGTAATCATGAACATATCATCAATCCAGATTCTGGTTTGCCATGAATAGCCTTGTTCGGACCATACTTTTTCTTCGGGTTTGGGATTTTCGGGAAGAGCCCATTGTGCATCAGCATAGGCTAATCCCATTTCGAGGTATTTGGGTTGTTTGGTCTGCAGGTAAAGTTCAAGTGGTAGTGCACCGAAAACATTGTTATCTACATGATTAGGCTTGGGTAGTAAGTTCTTCTCACTATCAAAAAGCGGTGCAAAACGCGATTCAAGCTGGTTAAACAAAGGTTTATCATTGGTTATTTGCGAGAACCAAAGACCTCCGAGCCAGGCACAGACATCAGGATAGGTAATCTGCGTGGGTTTAACTTCCGGATGAGTGTTTCCGTAACGCGAATGGGGTGTATTTAAAAATTTAACAACAATCCTTTTCCCGACTTCGGCAGGCGAAGAACCTTTGGGCCAGTTTTTCAGGTCTGAATCACTCTTTTGTGCCTGAAGATTAAATGTTGTAATTATCAGTGCAATAGTGAATAGAATGTACTTTAATTTCATCTGTTTGTGGTTGGTCTTTCTTAAGGCCGGATGGAAATTGCATTCAAGAAATTCATGCGTGTTTGTGTTTAGCGAACCGGTTAGTTTCATAGTTTTCATTTTAGAACTTCAAAGATAAAATTTAAAAACAAATTCGCGCGCTGTCCGGGAAGGATGGACAGCACGCGAAGAAGAATCGATAGTGAATGATATATGGCTTAACTGTCAGTTTTTAGTCTGCCCGGAAAAGCATCCATTCATTAATTGTAGGCTCTTTGGCTTCAACAATTTTCAGTCGGAAATACTGGGCTGAAACCGGCATGAATGAAGCTGTATGGCCCGTTCCGTTTGTTGTAACTGTAGTTGCAACGGCCCACTTTTCACCAGATTTATATTGTATTTCAATTTTCTGACCTTTATTATCCCATGGATGCCAGGGTTCAACTATAGCAAAAGCTCCGATAGCGATTGGTTCTCCAAGGTCAATTTCCACCCATTTGTCTTTATCCTCAGCAGTTGGCTGCCATTTGTTTTTTGGATTTCCGTCAAAGAGATTTTTGGCTGAAGTGCCCTCTTTTTCTGAAGAAGCGGTAGCCGCTTTACCAGCGGTTGGCAGTGGAAGGACTTCGGGTGTTCCATTTAATTCAACGACAACAACCGAAGCGATTTGGTCGGGGGCATTGCCAACCAACGTAATCGTATTTTTTGTTTTTGATTTTTCAATTTTCAACGATTTCCCGGGATCAGCCAGTAAATAGGCTTTTGTAATTGTATTCAGCACCGGCAGTGATATTTTGCCATCTTTTGGCCACTCAAAAATGTGAAGGTATAGTTTGTTCCCTTTTTGAGTGCATCTTCCCCAAGGCAGGTAACTGAAAGGACTGGCTGTTGTTCCATAAATTGCTTCGCCATTTGTTTTCATCCATTTGCCAACTTGCTGAAGTCGTTCAATACTTGGCTGTGGAACGAGCCCTTCCGAAGTAGGACCGACATTCAACAGGTAATTGCCACCTTTGCTTACGATATCGATGAGTGTTTGAATGATCTCTTTGGTCGATTTCCAGTTGTTATCTTTCGATTTGTAACCCCAGGTATCGTTCATCGTCATACAGGTTTCCCAGTTTCTTCCGGGAAAACCGGTTGCGGGAACAAATTGTTCTGGAGTTTCTGTATCCCCATTAAAGCCGCCACCTAATCTGTTATTTGTAATTAAATTAGGATACTTAGCCAGGACAGGTTGGAATTTTTCGGCCCGTTCTTTTGTCATATCAGTCGGGGTATCCCACCAAAGGATATCTACCTGTCCGTAATTTGAAAGGATTTCCTTAACCTGGGGAACAGCCACTTTATCAATGTATTCGTCCATGGATCCATCCTGCGCTTTGTCCCAATGACCTCCGCTGGCTGCACCACCTACGTTGTTCCAGTCCTGTGCCTGGGAATAGTAAAACCCGAGTCTGATTCCTTGTTTATGACAAGCATCGGCAAGGGGTTTGAGCAGATCTTTCCCGTATGGAGTCGCCTCCACAATGTTCCACTTCGAAGCTTTTGTTTCGAACAGGGTAAATCCATCGTGGTGTTTTGAGGTGATAACCAAATATTTCATCCCTGCATCCTTGGCCATCTTCACCCATGCCTCTGGATTGTACTTTACAGGATTAAACTGTTTTGCATAAGCCTGGTAAGTGGCGGTGGGGATTTTCCCGCGGTTCATAATCCACTCTCCAATGCCTTCAACATCTTTACCATTGTAGACTCCGGCAGGCACTGAATAAACTCCCCAATGGATAAAAAGTCCGAATTTTGCCTCTTTCCACCAATCCATTTTATTGGGTTTTGTCTGGGCAAAAGTATTGACAACCAATATAAATGCCAACATTGATAAAAAAGTTTTTTTCATTTTTAGTTGTTGTTTGGTATTATATTTTTTAAGCTTGTAGGATTCCTTTCAACCCGTATTCCTTTCAGCACAATTGTCTTTTAGATAATTAGTGAGCCACAATCACTTTTTCGTTCGTGCTG
>JANYLE010000500.1 GCA_025363795.1 Mariniphaga sp.
GTACACTTTCCATTCATAGATCTCTTTCGATGCCGGAGGAGTCGTCTGCGAAGCCATTGCAGTTGCTGATGCAGCAGCCGAAGCAGCAGCAACAACAGCCGATGCTTTGATAAAGTTCCGTCTTTCCATTGTAAGTTTGATTGTTTTTTTATTGTTTGAAAATAATCCCTAAAAATAAAATAAAAACAGGGTTCGAATGACCGAATCGCTAAATATTATCGGGATATATTTGTTTACCTTATTTTATTTAATGATGCTTTCAATCCGTGCATCCAGTTGAGCCTGATCCTTTGTAAAGCTGGCCAAACCGGCAAGGTTTAGTAAAGTATCGACAGCAAGTTCGCCGGTCAGCAAACGGGCAGCCCAACGATCATGTTTGGGTATTTTGCCATCCTTATCAATGTTGGCATAGTCCTCGCTGCTCAAATAAGGAAACATATCGGTGCAACCTGCTTTGTGGACCCTGTTAATCAGCTCATCACCATCTTTGGGTGGATTGGTATCAAGGTCTTTGGCCAATGCCACCTCTTTGGCCGAAACTTCCCATAGTTTTTCAATCCCCATTCCTTCGGCCTTTTCGTTAAGCGGGACGGGATAGATTTCATTTAGCCGCGATTCGAAATGACCGCTTAACTCTTTTTTCCCATCGGCAGCCACTTTCACAGGCATCGTGTAAACATCTGTTCCTGCTAACAATTCCAACTGTTTTGCATTCCTTAAACTGGCCGCGATCAGCTTAGTCGGCTCTGCATTCATCGCGGTTAACTTCGTGATCCATTTCTGGGAGGAAAGCACTGCCCGTTCACCAACGCCTGAGCCATCACCCAAACCACCATCTTTCACATAGGCACCCAATCGGCCAAGGAAAACATTCAGGTAATTTGGTTTTGTAATCGAAGCGACCATTACATTCTGGCGGGCACTAAATTCGAGCGTGAAATTGATCCTCACACCCAGTTTCCTGAGTTTTCGCGCCCCGAGGAGGCCGCTTGCCGTATATGGAACTTTCACAATAAATTGTGCCGGACATATGGCATTATAACGTTGGCCATATTCGACAATAGCATTGATATCATGTGAAATACCAGTATGTAATTCGACACTTACAAAACCACCGAATTTTCCGGCCAGCATTAATCCGTGTCTTGCATTCAAAATAAAAGCAATCTCTTTAACCTGCTCTTTGAACGGGAGATCGCGAACAATCTCTTTCGCCTGAATAATAAAATCATCGTAAATGCCTTTCTGAATTTCATTATTGATGAGGGTATTGTTGGTGGTCAACGCCGTCATTTCAGCCGACCAGAGTTTTTCGGCTTCCTCCATATCGCCCGTATCGAGCCACAGTTCTGTACCTACTTTCTTCAGTCCCTGCCAGAATGGATCAGGTACCCCTTTAATCATCTGCTCTGAAGAACCTTCCAATACAAATGATTTGATTTTTTCTTTGAGAGAGTTGTCCATGATTTACCTTTATTAGTTCATTAAAGTATTTCAATTTCCGACTAAATTATAAAAATTGCTTTGATCGACCGCGCAAAGCGGGAAGTATTTTGCATTTAGGCTATTTCGCAATCTTACAACCAATTATTGCTTATTTCACACATTCGTCCCCACATGAATTTTTGCTTCAACCAATCTTTTGTATTTTAGTCCGCAAATAGCATCCATTTATGAAAAACGAACTTCCTTTCGATATATTATTACAATCAATTGATGGTGAATTGTATGATGACAATACCCATCGGATTATCTATTCCACCGACGCCTCATCTTACCGCGAATTACCGCAAGCAGTTGTACTTCCGCGTCATAAAGAAGATGTCCGGAAAGTTCTGGCTTTCGCACGCGAACACCAAACCTCTGTTATTCCACGCGGTGCAGGAACCTCGCTGGCAGGCCAGGTTGTGGGTGGAGGAATTGTAATCGATATTTCGAAATACATGGATCGCATTCTCGAATTCAACAAGGAGGAACGCTGGATCATCGTCGAACCGGGGGTAAATCTTACGGAATTAAATATTTATCTTAAACCTTACGGATTGCAGTTCGGTCCCGAAACCTCGACAACCAATCGGTGCCGGTTGGGTGGAATGCTCGGCAATAACTCGTGCGGCCTCCGGTCGCTGATCTACGGAAGTGTCCGCGAACATGTTCTTGAAGTAGAAACCCTATTGGCCGATGGTTCGGAGGCGATGTTCGGTCCACTCAACAAAGCTGAATTCGAAGCCAAATGCGAAACTGATCCTGAAATGTTAGAGACGCAGATTTATCGTCAGATCAGGGAAGTGCTTTCGAATGAAAAGACCCGGAATAAAATCACTGAAGTTTATCCAGAGCCTGCCGTTACCCGCCGGAATATGGGTTACGCGGTTGATTTTTTAATGGATACAGATCCTTTTACCGGTAATGGCACACCTTTTAATTTCGCCAAGCTGCTTGCAGGTTCCGAAGGGACACTCGCATTCACTACCTCAATCAAACTGAATCTTATTCCGTTGCCACCAAAGGTGAAATGTGTGGTTCCGGCCCACTTTTCATCACTCGAAGAGGCGCTTTATGCCAATGTCATCGTTTTAAAACACCATCCTTCGACGATTGAACTTATGGATGACATCATCATGAACTGCACAAAGGAGAGCCTTTCTCAACGCGAAAACCGTTTCTTTATTCAGGGTGATCCAAAGGCAATTCTCATGATCGAGTTTACGGCAGAAACACGCGAAGAGATTGAACTGGCGCATGCCGAAATGGTCATTGAACTTACCGCCGCAGGTTATGGCTACTACTTTCCGCTTGTTTTCGGTGACGACCAGATTAAAAAAGTCTGGGAATTGCGTACTGCCGGACTGGGGTTGTTATCCAATATTCCCGGTGATAAACGAAGCACAACCGTTATTGAAGATACTGCTGTGGCACCTGCGAAACTACCCGACTATGTTGCAGAATTTAAAACTATTATTGCAAAATACGGATTGAATTGCGTCTATTACGCTCATATTGCTACGGGTGAGTTGCACTTACGGCCGCTGTTAAACCTTAAAGACGCTGAAGATCAGAAAATATATGCTTCGCTGGCACAGGATGTGGCCGCACTGGTTAAAAAATTCAGGGGCTCATTGTCGGGCGAACACGGCGACGGCAGACTGCGTGGATCATTTATCCCTTTCATGTATGGGGAGGAGATTTATAGTTTGTTCAAAGCAATTAAAAAGACCTGGGATCCGTGGAACATTCTGAATCCGGGGAAGATCACCGAAGTACCACCAATCACCCAAAATCTGCGTTTCGAACTGTCGAACCGGTATCCGGAAATCCCAACAACGATGGACTTCTCTTCAACGCACGGTTATCTGCGCGCTGTCGAACAATGTAACGGATCGGGCGACTGCCGGAAATCGGAAATCATTGGCGGCACAATGTGCCCAACCTATATGGCAACCCGCGATGAAGACAAATCGACCCGCGCACGTGCCAATATGCTCCGGGAGTTTATGCATCATCCGGAAAATAACAGTTCCTTATTTCAGAAAGAAGTCTACAACGTTCTTGATCTTTGTATTTCGTGCAAAGGTTGTAAAGGGGAATGCCCTTCGAATGTTGACATGGCCAAAATAAAGGCTGAATTTCTGCAGCAATATTACGACGAGAATGGAATACCCTTTAGGGCCCGATTGATCGCTTATTTGCCGCGTTTGGGACAAATCGCTATAACATTGCGTCCGGTCACCAACTTTTTTCTCAAACAACCATGGATCAACAAACTAATTGGTTTTCATCCGGATCGGAAAATCCCCGGTTATTCCCCGCAAAGCCTGAGAAGATGGGCGCGAAAACATCCGGGGAAACCGGGAACAAATGGGAAAGTCTACCTGTTTGCCGATGAGTTTACCAATTTCCAGGAATCAGAAATCGGGATTAAGGCGATCCTGCTATTGAACCGGCTTGGATATGAAGTTGTAATTCCGAGACATCGCGAAAGCAGCAGAACCTTTCTTTCGAAAGGACTGGTACGGCAAGCAAAGAAAATCGCCACCGATAATGTGCTACTGCTTAAGGATATCATAACCCCGGCAACTCCGTTAATCGGGATAGAACCTTCTACAATACTCACCTTCCGTGACGAATACCCTGATTTAGTTGACCGGCAACTACATGTTACAGCTGTCGAATTGGGTAAGAACGCCCTTTTGTTTGACGAGTTCTTTGTCCGCGAAATGGAGAAAGGGAAGATAACTGCCGCGCAATTTACTGTCGCAAAGCGGGAGATAAAACTACATGCCCACTGTCAGCAAAAAGCGGTAGCCTCATCGCTAACCACGCGACAAATGCTGACCTTACCCGAAAATTATTCCGTGCAGGAGTTGAAAACCGGGTGTTGCGGAATGGCCGGATCATTCGGATACGAAAAAGAGCATTACGAGCTTTCGATGCAAATCGGCGAAATGGTCCTTTTCCCTGAGGTCCGCAAAAGCGACGCATCAGTGACGATTGCAGCCCCAGGAACAAGTTGCAGGCATCATATAAAGGATGGAACCGGCAAAACAGCGATCCACCCCATCGAGGTGATGTATGAAGCAGTTATAAAGAACTAAAGGAAAGGGTTAATTTGCTAATCCGGTAGTTCGTTAATTTCACTCTACCAGAATTATATAAAGATGATAACAGCTCAGAACAGTATCGTTCCGGAAAATGAAAACAGCTTATCGCCGCTCAAGAAGTTATTCTGGGTAACGCTGTTTGCTGTCGCAATGGGTATGCTGGAAAGTTCGGTGGTGATCTACCTTCGCGAATTGTATTACCCGGCCGGATTTCTGTTCCCCTTGAAGGAAATGTCCTTTACTCTCACAATTACGGAACTGACAAGGGAACTGGCAACCCTGATCATGCTGTTGGGAATCGGGGTGCTTGCCGGTAGAAACAAACACGAGCGGTTTGCCTGGTTCATCTACAGTTTCGCGATATGGGATATCTTCTATTACGCGTTTCTGTATCTGCTTATTAATTGGCCTTTAAGCTTATTCGATTGGGATGTGCTGTTTCTATTACCTGTGATGTGGGTTGGTCCGGTTTGGGCGCCGGTGCTGTTATCCGTACTAATGATTATTCTCGCGCAATGCATTTTGCATTTTTCCAGTCAACGACAAAATGCCTGTTTAAACATACGCGAATGGATCTTGCTTATCACAGGCTCACTCATTGTCATTATTGCCTTCTGCAAAGAATTCTATTTGTTTATGACCACTCATAACCCGGCCATTCCGGGCATGCAACTCTTCTTCTCGAAAGAGAGCATCGGGTACTCGGCTCAATTCGTTCCTGTTCGGTTTGATGTGGCATTATTCCTGTTCGGTTGTGCGGTTATTTGTACCGGGATTGGCAGGTATGTAATCCGGAATAGGAAAGAAAAGAATACCTAATCTTATAAAGTGATAGATCCGATAGGTTGTTACATCCGTTAAAATCAACTGCCCCAATTTGATCCGTCAACTGATGAATCAAATTGGGGCAGTTTAATATTGGAGAATCAGCAAATTAACCTTATGCCGATTAAAATCATTTTATGGGAACATTCTTATAAACAACCGGTGGATGCGTCAACGAATGGTAAATGAGCCATATTCCGATGACTACAAAAGGAATACTGAGTAGCTGACCCATATTCAATGCCATGCCATTCTCGAAAGCTTCCTGGTTCTCTTTGATAAACTCAATTAAAAAACGGGTAAGAAAGATGCCAATAAAGAAAACTCCGGTCAGGAATCCAGGACGATCCTTCATACCGTCCTTCTTATAATAGAAATACATCATCAATCCGAAAGAGATTAGATAGCACAAGGCTTCATAAATCTGGGTTGGATGTTTGGGCAGAACTTCGTTGTTTCGCTCGAAAATAAATCCCCATGGCAGGTTGGTGGCAACACCATAAATTTCGGAATTCATTAAGTTTCCGGTTCTGATCATTGCTCCTACCAGGGCAATTGGAACTAACAGGCGGTCGAGTGTCCATAAAATCGGGCGTTTGGTAACCCTTTTAGAAAACAGCCAAACGGCCAGAAAAATTCCTATAGCGCCGCCATGACTGGCAAGCCCCTGAAAACCGACGAATTTATACCCGCCATCGATACCTTTGGCAATTGGCAGGAATATTTCCGACAAATGTTGGGAATAGTAGGCCCAACCATAGAAAAATACGTGTCCCAACCTGGCACCCACGATGGTCGCAATGATGACGTACACAAATAGCTTCTCGACCCACTCCGGATTTGATCCTTCGTACTTAAACATCTTGGTCAGGATCGAAAATCCAAAGAGAAAGCCCATGGCAAACATCAATCCATACCAGCGGACAGATATCGGACCGAGATTAAAAAGCTCAGGACTTGCATTCCAGTGAATCGCCAAAAGTGTACTCATGAGATTTAATTATGAATTATGAATTACAAATTATGAATTACGGATTACGGATTAACAATTATTAATTCGTAATTGCTAATTCGTAATTGTCTTCCTTAATCTACCAGACCGTGACCGTGGCAATTTTTGTATTTCTTTCCGCTTCCGCAAGGACACGGCTCATTTCTACCAACTTTAGGAGCCACTCTAACCGTTTGAACATGTTTCTCTTCAGGTTTTTCGGGTGCATTTCCGGATGCATCACTCTTTTCCTCGCGATATTTGGAGCGGTCGGCTTGTTGGCGAACAAT